>CAZTJP010000061.1:0-10425 GCA_964613895.1 uncultured Thiotrichales bacterium
TTAGCACAGGGTCACGTAGCGAGGGCTCGTCAAGCCGGTGAGAAGTTCGGAATTGAGACGCTGCCGGCTGGGCAAGCTATACTCAAAAGATCGCGGGGTCCGGATTTTCGTGGGGCGTCAACTGCGACTGACTTACGCCATCGGGGGCCATCGTTCATCATGAAAAGCAGTTTGCCGCTGTACAACACCTATCGTCACCGGCTGTCCCAAACCGAGTTGTTCAAGGGATTGCCGATGGAGCTACTCGATGACATGCTTTCGCATTTCCGCTTCGAATCGTGGAAAAAAGGCACGGTTCGCGATGGTGGTCTGGCCCTGAGCCGTTTCTATGTCATTCTGGAAGGACGCATGGAGCTGACTCAGGTCAACCCGATGACGGGGCGCCAGCTGGCGTTGCTGATACTACAAGGTGGCGATGTCTACGATGTGTTGAGCCTGCTGGACGGCAAGGGCAACGATGTGACGCCGGTGTGTCTGGATGACATTCAACTGCTGTCCGCGCCGCTCGACGAGGTGCGGGACTGGATCGCTGTCCATCCGGATTTCAACCGGAATTTTCTGCCCTATCTGGGTAAGCAGATCCGCATGCGCGAAGCGCTGATCGAAGACATCAGCCTCTACGACACGCACACCCGGCTGGCGCGCATGATCCTGCGTTATGCCACGCTCAATGGAAAACCCAATGACGCGGTCGGCGAAGGCCTGGATGTGTCGCTGTTGAGCGGATTGCCCAATGAAGAACTGGCGCGCCTGATCGGTTCGGCGCGTCAGGTGGTCAACCGTCACTTGCAGGCGATGAAAAAAGAAGGCGTGCTGCATTTCGAGAATCACCACCTCATCATCGACGATCTGCGCAAACTCCGGCAGCATGCCGATGAGCTGGCCACTGCGTTCGAGCGTGCCAACTGACTGTGTGAAATGGTCACTTGGGTGACAACATCGTGCCGCGGCGTCTTGTACGCTTTCCTGGCCCGCATTTCTCACCGGGTCACGACTACGCCGCACTGAGCGGCCTCGCAACACGACCCTGTGAGAAATCCGGGCCAGGCTCGAGCAATTAGACGGGAGGGTGCCTTATGGATCGGACAAGCAGTTGCATTGCAGTATTCAACGACTACCGTGAGGCGAAGGAAGCGGTCGGCAAACTGCTGGAACTGGGGGTTCCGGCTGCCGATATCACGCTACTGGGCGAAACCGTGCAAGAGGGATCGGTAGCGGCTCAGGGCTTGCACACACTGGACGATGACCTGGCTTCGTTGGGCGTGCAGGATGCCAATGTACATTGCTATAAGTGTTTGATCTATGGAGGATCCTATCTCGTCATCGTCTCGGGAGATCACCGCCAGGTCGATCGGGTCTGCCAGCATCTCGAGCAGCATACCGAGGCCGACGTCTCACTGCATTTCAACGCCCCAACAGAAAACACCGGAGATGATCGATGAACAACAATGCATCGGGCCAACCCTCTTTCCTCACCGACCCGAAAGGCTGGTTCCATCGGCTGTTCATCAATGAGGCATTGCTCAGCATATTGCTGGTTCTGTGCTTCATTGGCGTTGCCTATACCAATTTTGGTTCCGCGCGCAGCTACCACTACTGGCTGTGGCTGGTACCCGTCTTCGCAGTAGCCGCCGTGATATCCGAATGGTCACGTTACAAGCGCGAAGAAATCGACGGCTTTCACTATATCACCCAGCAACTCATGCATTGGGGCGCTGTTTATGTCGCCATCCGCGTCGTCTTCCAACTCCATGAAATCGGGCGGCTCAACAACGATGCCACCGCGCTGGCATTGATGACCGTGATGTCACTCGGCACCTTTCTGGCCGGCGTCTACATCGGCTGGCGTTTTCTTGTGCTGGGCGTATTCATTGCCTTTGCCACCATCGTTGCCGCCAGCCTCGAGGCCTATATCTGGGTACTCATCCCCATCGCTTTGGTCATCATTGCCGCCGGTGTATTCATCGCGCGGTGGGAATTTCACAGACTGGCACGCTGATCCGAATGGTGATGCATATCACAGTGCTCGATGGCCGTCCTCATCCTCAGTGGTTTCATTGCTGAGCGCATCCGGGTCGATATCGAGCTGGCCGGACTCGAGGCTCAGCAAGCGGGCATCGATGTCCGCCAGCAACTTTTCCGCAACCTCCATGCTGAGGCGGCCGCTGTGTCGCACGTCGAGGGTCAGTGAGCGCTCGAATTGCAGCATGCGCCGTTTGAGCTGAATGAAATCTTCCCGGAACCGCGATTTCTCATCGATGGAGAAGTTTTGCAGTTCGGTATTGGCCTTGTCGGCGCGCTGGCGGTATTCCTCGATCAGATATTCCAGTGCCTTGTCGTCATACAGGGAGTTGTAGCGCAGGTGCTCGAGTTCATTCAGCGCCCGGTTGGCGAGGCGCGCGCGGGCGCGCAGGATTTCATAGTCGAACAGCGCCTGTTTGAGCCCGAGAACACCGAGTTTCTGTCCCAGCCAGGAAATGGTGGAGCCCTGTAGCAGAATGGACAACAGCACCACGCCGAATGTCATGTCGATGATCAAGGCCCGTTGCGGCAAGTCGGCGGGCAGGCTGAGTACCAGCACCATGGACAGCGCGCCCCGGATGCCGCCCCAGCTGAGGATTGGGCACCAGGCTGCGGGAATGCGTGCGCGCGTGAAGGCCAGCAAGCCGGAAATGCCGTAGATCGTGAGGGCGCGGGCGAGCGTCACGGCAACGTAGGCGAGCACGATGAATGGCCAGGTGGAAAGCAGTGATTTGAGGTTCAGTTCCAGCGCCATCAGCAAAAAGACCAGTGAGTTGAGCGCGAAACCGGCATATTCCCAGAATGCGTTGACGGCGACACGGGTGGACGGCGACATGCCGATAACCGCGCCGTAATTGCCGCAGACCAGCCCGGCCGTGACCGTGCTGATGACGCCGGAAAACCCCAGCTGGTCGGCGACCAGGAACGAGCCATAGGCGGCCACGCTGGTAAGGGTGATTTCGACCATTGGATCGTCGATCTGCCGCAGCGCCAGCGAGATGCCAAAGCCGACGATGCCGCCCGCCAGCAGGCCACCCCCAACCACGCGGCCAAAGTCGAGCATCAATGAGGCGGGATCGGTATGACCGCCCATGACCCAGGCCAGCATCAGTCCGAAGAAAACGATGGCGGTGCCGTCGTTCAACAGGCTTTCGCCTTCGGTCAGCAAGCTCAGACGCTGAGGGGCGCCGAGCTGCTTGAAGATGGCGACCACGGCAATCGGATCGGTGGCGGCGATCGCCGCGCCGAACACCAGCGCCAGCGGCCAGCTGATGGGCGGCAATACGGATTGCGGCAGCAGGCTGGCTCCCGAGCTGACCACCACCAGCAGCGTGGCCGTAAGACCAATGGCGGTGATGACGCCGGGAATCACCAGGCTGAAAATCGGCACGCGGTCGCGCCACAGGGCATCGAAATCCAGATGGTAGGCGGCCTCGAAGATCAGGCCCGGCAGGAATACCAGAAACAGCAGATCATGCGTCAGCCGGGGCGCGTTCAATACATGCAGCGAACCCAGCACCAAGCCGACCAGCACCAGCGCGACGGTATAAGGAAAATTCCAGCGTCGCGCCGCTACGGCCACGGCCGAGGCAATGATGAACAGCAGGATGACAATGGGCTCGCCAGTCATGAAATAGCGTCACACAGATGACAGTGCGCGTTGTTCGCAAAGAAATAGAATACCCGAACCATGAGCAACGCGCCTATAGCCATATTGACCCTCAATCCGGCGGTGGACATGACCTACGAGATCTCCCGGCTGTTGCCGGATCACAAGGTTCATGCCCGCGCGACCCGTTTCGATCCCGGCGGCAATGGCATCAATGTCGCGCGGGGGCTCAAGCGCCTTGGTGTGAATGCGCACAGCTTCTGCGTGCTGGGCGGTGAAATCGGCGCCTTGCTGGAACGTTTGCTGCGTCACCAGATCGATACCTTGACCATCGAACGGGTCGAAGGTGAGACACGAATCAACGGCACAGCCATCGAATTGCAGCCTGCCGCGCAATATGAAATTGCCGGCATCGGTCCGCCTATCCCGGAGGAGAAACTGTCGCGCCTGCTCGATACCTTCCGTGCCAGTTGCAGGCAGGGATTCGGTGTGCTGACCGGTTCGGTGCAACTTCATGACGAACAGTTCTACGCCAGACAGGTGGAAACGATTCACGCCAACGGCGGGCGGGCCATCGTCGATGCGCAAGATGCGCTGTTGCTGAATGCGGTGGCTGCCAAGCCTTTTCTGATCAAGCCCAATCGCTATGAACTGGAACAACTGACGGGTGTTTCTGTGGATACGGTCGAGGCCGCCGCCAGTCAGGCCCGCAAGTTGCAACGGGCTGGCGTGGAAAATGTGTGCGTATCGCTGGGGCCAGAAGGCGCGGTATGGGTTCATCCTTCGGGCTGCTATCATGCGGTACCGCCATGCGTGAAGGTGAATTCGACCGTTGGCGCGGGTGATTCCATGGTGGCTGCGCTGATCGCCGGACTGAGCACCGGAAAGACGGTCGAGGAAACGCTGCGCCTTGCCGTTGCCTGCAGTGCCGGCACGGTGGCGCAGCCGGGGACCGAGCTGTTCGATGCCGATCAGTTGCCCACCTTGCAAGCGCGTGTGTCGATACGAAAGCTCGATATCTGAATGCTGGTGTCGGGAGAAAATCTCAAAACCGCTACCGAGGAATCATGATGGCTGAACCCAGTATTGAAGTTTTTCACGGCAAAACCGTTGGTAACCGGATCGTGACCTATGTCGCCGCCACACGCCCGGCATTTCTCACGGCGTCGGTATTGCCGGTGCTGGTCGGCGCTGCCTGGGCGTGGCGTACGGAAGCGGACGGGTTTTCGTCCTGGCTGACGTTGCTTGCGGTCGTTTGCATCATTCTGATTCATGCCGGCGCCAATGTGCTGAATGATTACTTCGATGCGTTGAACGGTTCCGACGAGCGCAACTCCGCCCGTATCTTTCCGTTCACCGGCGGCAGCCGCTTCATTCAGAACAAGGTGCTGACGGTATTCGAAACCGGCCGTTTCGGTGCTTCCCTGCTGGCGGCGGGCGCCTTGCTGGGGCTTTATCTGGTCAGCCAGGGCGGGTGGCTTCTGTTGCTGATCGGGCTGGCGGGCGGACTGATTGCAATCTTCTATTCGGCGCCACCCTGCCTGGCTTGCCACGGGCTGGGCGATGTCGCCATTGCGGTGGATTTTGGTCTGCTGCCCGTCGCCGGAACCGTGCTGTTGCTGACTGGTCATGTGTCCGCACCGGCCTGGTGGCTGGGAGGCATCATCGGTTTCTATGTCGCTGCCATTCTGTGGGTCAATTCGATTCCGGATATCGAGGCCGACCGGTTTGCCGGCAAGGCGACGTTGCCGGTGCGACTTGGCGCGCGCCAAGCGGCCTGGTGGTTGCCCGCCTTCTTTTTGGCGGGCGCGCTATTGATTTTGCTGGCGCCGTTACCGTCCGGCGCACGCTTGGCGTTGCTCGGTATCCTGCCGGCCGCGGCGGCGACAAGACATGCCATCAACGGCGACATTGCCGCGGCGATCCCGCTGACGCTGATGACCCACGCGCTGGTTTGCATCACGCTGGTGGCAGGACTGGTATGGCTGTAAACCGCCTGAACCTGAAAGAAATCATCGCCATGGGCGTTGGCGGCATGGTGGGTGGCGGCATCTTTTCCGTGTTGGGACTGGCGATGGCACAGGCCGGCCATGCTGCGCCGCTCGCCTTTGCGCTGGGCGGCATCATCGCTTGGTTGACCGGGCTTTCCTATGCGCGCCTGGGGCTCAGGTTTCAGTCCGATGGTGGCAGTTTCACCTATCTGGAACATGCTTTTGCGCATCGCACCATCGCCGGCATCGGCGGTTGGCTGCTGCTGGTGGGGTATGTCGGCACCATGGCGCTGTATGCTTATACATTTGGTGTTTATGGCGCAGCGCTGCTGGGCGGTGACAGCACCACCAGCGTGCCGATGCATCATTTGCTTGAAACGCTGGTATTGCTGGCCTTCCTCAGTATCAATCTGTATGGCGTCAAGGCCAGTGGCAGCAGCGAATTGCTGATCGTCACCATCAAGGTGTTGATACTCGGACTGTTCGCCGTGATCGGGCTCTACTACGTCAAGCCGGATCATTTGCTGCCCGTTTTCGACAAGGGCGGGCCGGGTGTGCTGATGGGCGCTGCGCTGATATTCGTCGCCTACGAAGGTTTCGAGCTGATTCCCAACGCGGTGAATGAAATGGAGCAGCCGCAAAGGAATCTCAAGCGCGGCATTTTGTGGTCGATTGGTATCACGACCTTCATCTACGTGCTGGTGTCGCTGGTTGCGGTTGGCAATCTGACGCCGCAGGAAGTTGCCCAATACGGTGAGTATGCGCTGGCGGAAGCTGCCCGGCCGTTTCTGGGCCAGGCGGGGTTTGTGCTCATTGGCCTGGCGGCGTTGTTTTCGACCGCTTCGGCGATCAACGCAACCCTGTTTGGCACGGCGCGTCTGGGCAAGGTGATGGCAACCGAGGATTCATTACCGAAAGTATTCAGTTTCACCCGTCAGCAGAACAATATTCCCTGGGCCAGTCTGATGATCATTACCGCGGTCACGCTGGCGTTCGTCAATACGGCGGATCTGACGATCATTTCCTCTTTCGCCAGTTCGACGTTTCTGCTGATCTTTGCGGCCATCAATCTGTCTGCCTGTCGCTTGCGTCGGCGGGTGGGTGGCATCGCAGGGGTTGCTGCCGTCGGGCTGGTATTGTCGCTGGCGTCATGGCTGACCTTGATGGTGTATCTTTGGCAATCCTCGCGTCACAGCCTGTACTGGATTGCGGTGATCTATGTTTCTGTCATTGCCGCCGAGATCCTGTTCAGCAAACGGAGGCTGATTGGTTGAAGCGATGACTCACGATGCCCTGATTCGGGAACTGACGTCACAAGTGTGGTTCCATTTCGTGCTGGTGGCGATATTCGGCTTTCTGACCGGACTCGAATTTCGGGGCTATGTGTTGCAAAAGCTCAAACAACGAAGCGATGGACAAACGCTGAAATTCGGCTCCAGCCGCACCTTCACCTTCATTGCCATTCTCGGTTTCGTGTTGTTCACCCTGGATCCCCATTTTCGGCTGTATCTGGCCGGCCTGCTGGCGCTCACGCTGTTTTTTACGGTGTTCTATTATCACAAGCTCCAGCAGGGCCAGTCCGGATTGCTGCAACCGCTGATCTCACTGATCGTTTACGCTTACGGGCCGGCGGCCGCGCTGCAACCGCCGTGGTTTCTGGTGCTGCTGTTCGTTGCCGTGGTGTTCACGCTCAGCGCCCGGCCACTGAGCCAGTATTTGAGCGAGGCGCTGGAGCCGGGAGAGATCACCACGCTGGCAAAATTTCTGCTGGTCTCCGGCGTGATTCTGCCGTTGTTGCCCAATCACCCCATTTCGGCGTGGATTCCGGCCTCGCCGTTCAAGATCTGGATGGCGGTGGTGGTGATTTCGGCAATTTCCTATGCGGGATATATCCTCAAGAAATATCTGCTCAGGCAGCAGGGCTATCTGGTGGCTGGTCTGCTGGGCGGCCTCTATTCCAGCACCGCGGCAACCGTGGTGCTGGCGCGCAAGAGCCGTTATCTGGGACGCGCCGATCCCTCCATCGATGCCGGCATTCTGGCGGCCTCCGGCATGATGTATCTGCGATTGCTGGTACTGGTGGCTATCATGAATCCGGGCCTGTTGGGCGACACCACTTTTCCCATGCTGTCGTTCAGTGCCTTGGCTATCAGCGCGGCCCTGTTTCTGGACAGAAGACATGAAGCGGAAGGAAGAACCACGGCGGAGCTGGGTCGTTCCAATCCACTGGAACTGGGTATCGCGTTGCTGTTCGCGGTGCTGTTCGTCGTCATGATGGTCATTACCCAGCAGGTCATTGCCCGTTTTGGCGATGCCGGACTGAACATACTTTCCTTCGGCATTGGTTTCACCGATATCGACCCGTTCGTGCTGTCGATTCTGAGCGGGCATTATGCGGTCGCCACGACGCATCAACTGGCCGTGGCCATGCTGATCGCCGCCGGTAGCAATAATTTGTTGAAAGCGCTCTATGCGGTTTCGATCGGAGGGGTGAAGAACAGTGGCAAGGTGTCGGTATTCCTGTTTGCGCTGGGTGTGATTACCATCACCTATGCGCTTATCTTTCCCTGGCCTGGTCGTGGCTGAAATACAGCCACAGGAAGCCTGAGACGCCAGCGATCAGAGAGGCCAGCAGGATACCAGTCTTTGCCATCAGCAGATCCTGCGGTGAATGCGCAAAACCGAGTTCGGCGATGAAGATGGACATGGTGAATCCAATGCCGCCCATCAGACCCACGCCAATGATGTGTTTGAATCCCAGCCCGCGGGGCAGGGTGGTCAATCCGGATTTCACCGCCAGCCAGGAAAAGCCCGCGATGCCGAGAAGTTTGCCCAGCACCAGTGCGGTGGCGATGCCGAAGGCGACCGGGTGGGTTACGGTGCTGCCGAATGTGGCCCAGTCGATCGGTACGCCCGCATTGGCCAGCGCGAAGATGGGAATGATCACGTAAGCCGATGGCAGGTGCATCTTGTGCTCCATCGCCTGCGCTGGTGCTTGGGCCAGTTGCACCCCTTCGCCCAGGGCGCGCACCTGGGAGCGCAGTTCATCATTGGTGAGAATATTCGGTTCACGCTGGTAGGCCGCCTTGATCCGGTCGATTTTCTTGCGCACGTCCGACAACAGCCGCGCCGGGTCGTATTTGGGCCGCATCGGAATCGTGAAGGCGAGAAAGATGCCAGCAAGGGTGGCGTGAATGCCGCTTTTCAGCAGCGCGATCCACAGCAGCACGCCAACCAGTACATAGGGCAGTGGCCGGCGCACGCCGCCAAGGTTGAAGGCGATCAGTATGGCCAGAAACAGTCCGGCCAGCGCCAGCGCCGAATAATTCAGTGTTTCGGTATAGAACAGCGCGATCACCAGCACCGCACCCAGGTCATCGACGATCGCCAGCGCCACCAGAAAGGTCAGCAGGGTAGTGGGTATCCGCTTGCCGAGCAGGGCCAGCGCGCCGAGCGCAAAGGCGATGTCGGTTGCCATCGGCACACCCCAGCCGTTGAAAGCGTGACCGCTCGGGTTGATCGTCATGTAGATGATCACCGGAACGATCATGCCGCCTATCGCAGCGATGATCGGCAGCATGGCCTGTTTGGGGCTGGCCAGTTCGCCAACCAGGATTTCGCGCTTCAACTCCAGGCCGATGACCAGAAAAAACAGCGCCATCAGGCCGTCGTTGATCCAGTGGTGAACCGATTTGGAAAGCTGAAAGCCCTCCACGCCGATCGTCAGCGGCAGTTCCAGCAGGTGGTGATAGGCCGCATTCCAGGGGCTGTTGGCAATGATCAGCGCGGCCACCGCACAAAGCATGAGCAGCACACCGCTGGTCGTCTGGCGGTGGATGAATTCTTCCAGAGGAGACAGTACCCGGTCGAAGGCCTGCTCCCATGGCGCGACGTATTCCGTGTCCGTTCGATTAATCATGGCTAGAGAATATAAAGGATAACACCTTGCGCGTATATTGCCTTTTCCCGGCTCCGTGAAGGGTGGTGGTATGCTTGAGCATCATCAGAGCGAGGTAGAGACATGGTCGAGAAATTCAGTGCTGACGAGGTTACCCGGGAACTGGCATCGCTCAATGAACAGGCCGACGCGCCCTGGGAAATATCGGGCGAGCGGCTCTGCAAGGACTTCGAGTTCCGTGATTTTGTCACCGCCTTCGGGTTCATGACTGCCGTGGCCCTGTGCGCGGAGCGGGCCAATCATCATCCCGACTGGTCGAACGCCTACAAACGGGTGCATATCGAGCTGACCACGCACGAGGTTGGCGGTCTCTCGCAGCGAGATTTCGATCTGGCGCGGCAGATCGAGCAACTGGCCTGAGCCGGTTCGATGGCGTCACGGTCAGCCAGCGGCACGGCGATGCGCATCGGTCAGCTTGCAGCCAGAGCCGGCGTGAGCGTGGAAACGATCCGCTATTACGAACGGCGTGGATTGATCGAACAACCGCAACGGCCCGCCCAAGGCTATCGTCATTATCCGGTTGCGGCGCTGGAGCGTTTGCAATTCATCAAACGGGCGCAGGTGCTCGGTTTCTCGCTCGACGAAATTGCCGAACTGCTGGCGTTGGGGCATTCGGGCTGCGAGCAGGCGGCTGGACTGGCGCGGCGGCGGCTGGCCGATATTCGCGAGCGGATGGCTTCATTGCAGCGCATGGAAGCGGTATTGCAGACGTTGCTGTCGCGCTGTGAGCAGAATACGGCCCCTGCCGGTTGCCCGATCGTGGCGACCCTGCTGGATGATCCACCGGCGTAACGTTCCCCGTGTCCCGCGGGGATGACGACCCCGCGTCATTCCGGCATGGACGC
>CAZTJP010000062.1:0-10415 GCA_964613895.1 uncultured Thiotrichales bacterium
ACCTGCATCGAGGATTCGGAGCTTGGCATTGCCTGCAATCAATTTCTCCAGATCCCGCTCCAGCACATCCAGGCGTAATCGACCCTTCAATGCGCCATAGATATTGCGATCGAACTTTTCCGCAAGATCATCGAAATTGCGATCCTGTTCGGGAGCAGGCGGACGGGGAATCCTGTTCAACGGCGATATTTCATTGTCTCAGACCAAAATGCTGTGCGCCGAGCACTTTGTAAGTCGAATGCTCCGGTGTCTCTCGACGATACCAGGCAACTTCGCGCCAGTAGGGACGCATGATGATTCGGCAGTGGGTGGGGCTGGCCAGCAAGGCCTTCATGGCAGCTTCCGGCGTTGTATAGCCGGCATCGAGGTTCTCCCCCCACTGGATGAAATTGTAGCCCACCGAGGCGATGCGATCACCCCCATTGTCACCATTGAACGGATTGGTATGGGCAAAATAATTCCCCGAGGCCATTTCCTCCACGGTCAGTTTGGCCGAGGCTTCCAGAAGGCTGTTCCAGGTCAATGGAGGCGCTGCCGGCATAAAGCCGAACTCACCACAGGTTCGTCCCTGAGCACGGGCCTCATTGATCAGGTCCAGCAAGTGCTGACGCGCGGCATCGACAGGCGGCGTCTCGACCGAAGAATCAGCCAGCACCTGGGTATTCGGATCCAGGACGCGACCACGAATTCCACCTTCCATGCCTGACACATCACATCCCGACAGCAATGCTCCAATGAGCAGTATCAAACCCGGCAAGCCAGCGAAACGCCAGCCACCCGTCAGTGCGCCGAATTGGGCGGTCGCGGTTGTGACCCTGTGAGAAATCCGGGCGAGCTCCCCCCCGCTCCCGGGAGAGAAACATTCTTGTTTTTTGGTGTACACATCCAGTCCCTTGGCAAATTCACAGGCCAAGGGTTGCCTGTTTCACAGCCGCAGGGATGTGATAACGTCAACATTGTACCGTCGAAACCGGCTGTTTCCGACAAAAGGCTGTCACCCTTTCAATGTGCTGTGACCCAATCGAACATCAGAGTGACGGGACGGCAACGTGCCGCCGAACATTGGTGGAAGCACTGACGCTTTTACAAGACTTGTGCGATCTCGGCCGCCAGATATCTGCACTCATGGAGCACCATGCCGAGTCTGGCCTCGGTGGTGGTCATTGTCACCACCACCGCATCGTTACCAGCGCGGCACACAAGAAAATTGCCCAGTTCTCCAATGAGTATGACTTGTTCGATACGGCCACGCCTGAACTCATTCGCGGCCCGCCCCGCCAGGGATAAAATGGCCGAGGAGATTGCTGCCAGCCGATCTTCATCGAACGTATCCGGTAACCGGGACCCCATCAGCAGACCATCGCTAGAAACGACCGCAACTGCCTCGGTCTGAGATTCGCCATGCCAGAAATTTTCCAGCACGTCATTCAGCAACTTTGTCCTCATCAAAATGACTCCACCTCAGATATCGACAAGGATGTCGTTTCCGGAGGAATCAGCAGAGGAACTACATCATGCTGAGAGGTAGGTACCGATACGAAGTTGTCATGAATTTCCCAGGCATTCCGAGGGAACAGACCCAACTCAACGAATCGAATCGATCAATGCCGGTGTCAATACTTTGTTGACACTCTGTCGAAAGGAGACATCGACGCCCTTGACCTTGAGATTCAGATTCTGGATGTTCTGAATAAACCGGTTATTCGCGGAATTCTGGATGATCAAGGGTGACGAGAGAATCTCTCTGGCCAGTTCGAGTCCGGTTTTTCCACTACTGCCCGGTCCGGACACAGAGAGCCCGTCCGCGAGATTGCCGGCCTTGAAACTGGTTGCCTGAATGCTGGAATAACTGACCTGCCGGGTGGCCGGGTTGTAGGTAATACGAGGAATATTGAGGGACAGCCGGGTCTGGAGCACCCCATCGACCTTCAATACGCTCTCGAACCCAAAAGTGATCTCGATATTGCCCCCCCTGGCGAAACCACCTCGCAGACTGTCCATGGTGGGGTCATCCAGAGCTTGCAGATCACTGACCGCCAATTCACCAAGCGAGGTATCCGGCATTGCACCTGTTGCCAGCCCCGCAATACCGGCATGAAAAGCCGTGGCCAGCAGAGCGATGCCTCCCAGAGAAACGACTGACAACTTGTAGAAATGCTTCATGTTCATGGCTGCCTCCTAGAAGTCGCCAGGTTGGGGAAGTGAAAGGGAGAATTCGGAAAGCCCTGTGGTATTGCGGGCGACACCGGCTTCGAGCGGCGCCGAAGCGAGGTTGCCCCAGTCATCCTGCCGATTGAAATAGTAACGACCGACATTGGCGTGATTCCGAATCAGAAAAATGATACCGCCCCATTCCTTGTCAAATTGCGCTCGCGTCACGATGCGCCGGCCAAATGCGGGGTCCCCCAGCAGTACGTATTCGTCGCTGATCCCCTTGACGACCACAAAATGCTGATAGCCATTGGAGTTGATCAGCGCAATACCCGGCACATTGAATTTTCGGAATCTGTCCATCGAGATCTTGAAACCGTCCGCCTTGTAGCCGTTGGCCTCAAGATACTTTTTCATGTCGAGCATCGAAAACCCCAGTGATTCGATTTTCTTCTTGTCCCCCCTTTCCCACATGTAGGTAAAGACATCCTGTTCGTCGACGCTATGTTCATAGTGGTAGGTCAACAGCGTCGCAACAGCCGCAGAGCCACAACTGAAGTCGTAGAATTGCTTGATGACACCATCGAACTTGGACTCTGTGATGCTCTCCAGTGGAACGGAGAGAACGCCACCAACGCCGGTGGCGGCAGGTAACGTAAAAGAGCCCGCATGAACAGGCATCACCGTCGTGGCTGACAGTAATGCCACCAGAAAAAACTGCTTGAACCACCTACACGCCATATCTTCAGCTCCACTTCCCGACATTATGATTATTATTGTTGTTGTCGTTGACTTCAGTCCTGTCGCCGCGGGTGCCTGTTACAGCGAGCCCGGCACGAACTGGACATTGAAGGTCGTCGAATCCTGAATGATGACGTTATTGCCGGAGTTCTGAATGACGTGCGCAATGCCAGCCATGTTGGCGAATGAACCACTGGAGACGAGGTTGCTGCCCGTATCACCCGCTGTCAGTTGGTTGTCCCCCAGGGTCGCACCCTGAGATACATCGGCCCGCTGTTCCTGAATGCTGTCGCCGCTCGCCGTCGTGGCCGGTGGCGCATCCGGGATCACGAGTGTGTCGTCCTGGGTTCTGGTCTGTCTAGTTTCCGCCATGGCCGTTGCAGTGCACATGGCGACGCCGAGTATTGCAACCGCCCAAACGCTTTTCTTATAGATCATTATGGATTACCTCACCTGTCTTCGAATGCCGCGAGCCAGTCGTGATGGACCGCGAGCCTTTTTTCCGGAAACAGTCGAGCAGCATTCGTGCCAACTGTCCCCGAGCCCTTGTTTTATTGACAACCTTATAGGTTGCCTACACTGAACACAACCTGAATCCCATTTTTTTCGAGGACGCTGAAAAGCAGATGTAAATCAGGCTTTACAGAATTTTCATGTCGCCCTTCAGATTCACAATTTTTACCTACCAGTTCCTTTATTGAACCCCCCATATGGGCGATTGTTAATGCCGGTTTACACAGGTTTCCGCCGTGTTCGTTCGATATGGACCATTCTACTTTCGAGAAATGACGAAATAAACGCCCACAGTGTGACGAATCTCGTATCGACCCAAGATGTTTTGTGAACGCACTCACAGATAAGAAGGATAAATGGAGACTTAATAAGGACCAGTGGTCCAGCAACAGGAATGTGTACAGAAAAATGAAATCGAAAATCCACAATCTCAACAACGACAAACTGCCCTTCGAGACGGACAGCACGCCGTTCTTTTCCAGTGCGGGCCAGCGCAAAGCCACGCGCGCACTCGATGAGTTACTTCGTGGAACGCTGGACCTGGTCTATATCGTGGGTGACGTGGGCGCGGGCAAGACTCGCGTTCTGACTCACTACCTGGCAAACGTCCCGGACAACGCCAAGACAGCGCTCATTGGTGAGCAGCTCGACTCTCCAATGGAGTTCCTGCACGCAATCGCTGCCGCGTACGACGGCATGATCCATGGTTCCACAACCGACGAGCTGATGCGGGCACTCTTTGATTTCCTGATGGAAAGACACATCCAGGGAGACCAGTTCCTGCTGGCGATCGACAACGTTCAAAACATGAGCGACGAGGTCTTCAAGCTGCTCAAGGCATTGACCGAACTGGAATCACGCGACCGTCGCATCCTCAAGATCGCACTACTGAGCCGAACCAATGCACGCATCAATCGAAGCATCCGCGAACTCTGCCAGTCCGACGACCTCGAAGCACTGATTTGCGAGATCACGCCGTTCACGGAAATTGAAACGCGAGCCTACAGCGCCCAAATCCTGGCGCGTGACGTCGATTTTGCCCGGCTCCAGCTGACAACCACTGGTGGGCGCCGGATCCATTACTATTCTGGTGGCAACCCTCGACTGATCAATATCCTGACATCGCTGTCGGCACGGATTGCCATCAAACTGGATCAATCCCAGATCACGCGCAAAATCGTCCAACTTGCAGTCCGGACTCCTCGCTGGGTATCCATTTCCGAGGCCATCCCGGGCATCCATGTCGTCAAGGTACCCGGCAATGATGAAAGAGGGCAATACGCGATACCCAAGGTGATCGTGTACAAGGATGAAAAGAAGTTCGCCGAATACGAGCTGGACAAGGAAAAGATCTGGATCGGCCGGGACGTATCCAGCGACATCCGTCTGCCCGACAACGCCGTCAGCCGCCGCCATGCGCTGGTGACGCTCGAGGGCGGCAACGTCTGGATCAGCAATCTCAACAATATCAACGGCACCCAGGTGAACTCCAAGCCGGTACTGCGGCGCGTACTGCTGGATGGAGACGTCATTCGTGTCGCCAAATTTCTGCTGCTGTTCGTCTACGAAGAGACTGCCCATTCTTCCGGCCATCTCAAGGAAGCCACCCAGTCAGACCTGTCGGCGCAGCACGACGCCTCTCTCGCTGGCGAACGTGAAAACTATTTCGAATTACCGGTTGCACAGTCGAAGGAAGCGGAACCTTTCGACCTGCCCGCAGCAAGTCAACACACGACCGGCCGGGATGAAAAGCCATCCCGTCGCCCCCTGATCACAGTCAGCACCATCGCCTCCATCGGCTTGATCACCGGTGCGATCGTGATCTCCCAAAGCGGCGTTGAGAAATTCGACATCAGTTTCCCCAAGGGTGGCAGTCGTGCAAAACCATCGGTAACCGAAGTTGCGCCTCTCGCAAGTGCCCCCGAAACCGACCAGGCCGCTTCCCGAGATACAGGCGCCACAGGCCCTGCCAGCACTGCGGCCTCACACGAAAACGCTGAGATCGCCGGCAACGAAGAAACGTTGGCAGCGGGACAAGCGGAAGCCTCGGCCGAGGCGGGTACCGCTGTGCTCCCGCCTCCCCCAACGCCACCTGAAAACCACAACGAACAGCGGCTTGCAATGCAACCATCCCCGCAATCCGAATCGATTGCGACACCAACAGCCACCACGCCCGGCTCGGGAGACTCGACGCAAGCTGGAGTACCCCTGGCCACTACCTGGCCATCTGAGTCCTCGGCAGCACCCATTCAGACGGTAGACAACGAAAACCAAACGGTACCCGTCATCGTGCCGGTACGAGACATCTTCTCCGGCTCCTCATCGTCAGCCGATCAATTGGCCACCATCACGGACACCGACGTCGAACCCGCCCCCCGTTCAGAGGCAGGATTCGAAGACCTCGTCGCAGCCATCCCGAGCGATGAGACTGTCTATGTAAAAGACGACCTGAAATACGACAACAGTGCCATCCTGAGCGATCGACGCTACGACTCCATCGATTTCGACTGGAACGATATCGACGAGCTGCTCGAACGGGGTCACCAGCAAATCGCCAGCCTCAAGCTCACTGTACCCAAGGGCGACAACGCCTACGATACTTTCAAGGCGGTGCTCGAAATCGATCCGGAAAATCCGGAAGCACTGGCTGGATTGAACCTGATCGCCGAGCGGTATTTCGATATCGCCACCGCCAGCAAGGAACGGCTCAATTACCGACACGCATTGAAAATGGCGAAACGGGGCCTCGAAGTCAGCCCCACCGATGCAAGGCTACAACAACTCAAGGATGAGTTGACCGTACTGGCTGCGACCACCCAGTCACAACCAGCCAGTCCAACCGGCCATTTCGCCATACGCAAGGTTCCGGAGAGCGAGCTGAACCGTCATTTCAACATTGCGCGGGCACCATTGACCGATCTCGACCAACCCTCCGCCATCGCGCGGGTATCGGATCACGAGATCGACCAACTGTATTCACTGACTGAACCACAATACATCGAACCGGCTGAAGCCATGCAGCAGGTCGAGGCACCGGCAGCGGTTCCGACACAGTCTCCGACGAGTCAGCCGGTGTTCGTCGCACAGACAACACCGCCACCGACCGTTCAAACGCCTCCAGCTGCACCTGCGCCGGTCCGGACAGCGCCAGCTCAATCCGTCGTGCGACCCACGGTGCAATCACCCGTGGCGAGAACACAGCCGCCGCAAACCCGTGTCGCAGCCCCCCCTGCCCCACATTCAGCCCAGCCTGGTACGCCATCAGCCGGGAAAGTGGCTACGGTTCCGGTTCGGCCGCGGCAAGCCAACCAAGGCCCGGGTCAACCGGTTCAAACCGCTTCGGCGCAACCGCAAAAGATCATCCCGAACTACCTCTCTGGCAAGAACAATGGCCAGCCAGCCGTAGTTTCGACGCCCAAGCCGCCACCCGTGTCACCTGAAACCCTGTTGAACGTCGATCATCTGTTGAAAAAAGCAGAGCGGCTTAAATCCATCGGGCACTACACAGGGCCGGCTGGCGAAAACGCTTACGAGACTTACAAACGTATTCTGTCGCTCGAGCCGATGAACCCGGACGCCCTGATCGGCCTGCTCGATATCGCCGACTACTATTACCGGGAATCCGAAAAGCTGATGCTTCTGGGTGATCCGTTGTCCGCGCTGGCCATGATCGAACAGGGACTCAAGGTTCGCCCCGATCACCAGGGATTGCGTCAGCTGCAGACCAATGCGCAACTGTTGCTGGCCAAAGAGAGCAAGGAACGGGGCCTCGGGAACAAGCACGCTACTGTTGCGGAGCGCAAGGCGGCCCGGGAAGCTCGACAAATCGACAAACTGGTCAACGATGCCCGCGATCGGCTCAACGAAAAGGAATTCTCCAAGAGTCTGGCGATCATCGAGCAAGGCCTGAAACTGGATCCGAACAACCCGGATCTGATTTCCCTGCGCAGCGAAGCGTTACAGTCTCTGGCATCCCTGGAGAAGAAATGGGGCGAAGAGCAGCGGCTGCGTGAACAAAACCTCGCGCGTCAGCAACGGGTACGCTTCGAAGTCAACGAAATGAAGGCCCAACGCCTGCTGACCAAGGCCCGCAAGGCGTACAAGGAAGGCGACTACCGCGGCGCACTGAACGCGACCCGAAATGGCCTGACCGTGATGCCTGAAAACGTCGAACTGATCGCGCTCAAGGAACAGATCGAGAAGACCTGGCAAAGAGAAACCAAGAAGCAAGCTGCAAAAGCGGTCAGCAAGGTAGTCAGTGGCATCGTCGCCAAAGCGAAACAGGCCCACGCCAAGGGCAACGACGAAGAGACGCTTCGACTGGTCAACACCGGGCTGACCATCGATCCGCAAAACATCGACCTCAAAGTCCTCAAACTGGAAATCGAAAAGAACCGCGAGATCGAAATGCTCAAGCAACAGGCGGAAGCCAAGCGGCGCGAACTCGAAGCCCTGAAACGTCAAAGCCGGGCAAACTAAGCCTGGATTGCTCACCAGCGAGACCGGCTCTATGAGCCGGTCCGCACCAGTCCCAGGCAGGTCACCAGCACCAATGCCACGCCGATCAACCGGCGTATGCGCTTGCCATCCGATGCCAGTATCGCATCGTGAACGCGCAGACCGGCCATATGTCCCACAGCCGCCACCGGCAACAGTAACAAGGCAATGCGCCAGTGCAAATCGACACCGGTAGCAATGAATGTGGACATTTTAATCAGCACGAAGACAATCCAGGTAACGAACAAGGTATCCCGAAGCTGGTGGGGCTCCACATGGCGCGTAAACACCGCGACGATCAGAGGCGCGCCGATCAATGAAGCACCCGCGGCATAACCACCACCTGCCAGCAGCACGGAATCCACCCAACGATTCTGGCTCCGCAGTGGTCGCCCGATCAGATAGGATATGCCGTACAGTAAAGTGATTGAAAACACCAATACGGACAGTGTCTCTCCGGGCAGGCTGAGCAACCCCGCCAGACCCGCAGCCATCGGCAACAACATAATGGCAAGCGCTCGGCGCAAATAGTGCCAATCGACATTATGCAACCGGTTGGCCAGCGTCAGACTGGAAAAAACCAGGAGATGGGTACCGATGACAGGCAGAAACTGTAGCGGCTGGGGGGCGAGCAACAACATCAACGGCAGACTGAGCGCCGCGCCACCAAACCCCAGCGCCGTACGAACGAATCCCGTCCAGACGAAGATCAGCGCCAGCAACGACCATTGAAAGAGATCGAATGACGCAAACATTCGGAATCGATCTACCTCAAGGGTGAAGCCGGGGTTGTTTCAGATCAAAGATGAAAAGCCTGTTTCGGCTCGCGACCCACCAGAGGTTTCAGCACCGTTTCGAAGAGTCCGACTCGACTATAGGCCTCGTTATCCACATGCGTGATGAGTTGTGCCTCCATCGCCGGCGGTTGCCCTACCACGACGAACAGCCGGCCACCAGCCTTGAGTTGCCGTTCGAAGCAATCATCATATTCCGGCAGGGAACCCGAAACGACAATCACGTCGTAATGGGCTGGCGCCTTGTCCCAGCCATAAGCGGCATCCCCTGTCCACAACGTCACATTCCTGATCGATTGTGCTGCCAGGTTTTCGCGTGCCCGAGCGGTCAGATCCTCATGAATATCGACACTGAATACCGCCGACGCCAGTTTTGCCAGGCAAGCCGTGAGGTAGCCAACCCCGGTACCAATCTCCAGCACCGAATCGGTCGGCCGGATATCGAGCGCCTGCAGGATCCGGCCCTCAATCTTGGGCGCCAGCATGGATTCACCATGACCGATGGGGATCTCGATATCCATGAACGCCAGATCCTGCTGATCCTCGGGAACGAAAGCTTCTCTCGGGACAGTCTGCAAGGTTTCCAGAACCCTTTGATCGAGAACATCCCAAGGACGAATCTGTTGCTCGATCATATTGAAACGAGCCTGTTCCAGGTTGAGTGCTTGCATGGTGATTACTTCAGCCTCTGGTTGTCATTGTGCCTTGGGAATGAATACCACATCCCCTTCCTTGAGTTTCCGGTCTTTCGGCAAACCGTTGACCAGCCTTAAATCGCGTGGGCGGATACCAGCCTCGCGAGCCACCATGACAAGGGTCTCACCCTTGCCGATGGTTCGGTATTCCCCGGACAGCAGCGATACTTCCGCGCCTGCCTCGGTAGCATCGGGGCTCACCGGCGCCAGAGAGATATTGTACAGTGTCGGCAAAGAGTCGGTGCGAATCAACGGGCCCTGGCTGTTCGCGGGGATGAGCCGTACGTAATACTCACCCGCACTGGCCTTGAAGCGATAACGCCATTTCTTGTCGGCATCCAGCCGGATCGGTGAAGTCGTAATGCCATTGATCAACAATACGATGTAATCGTCCGATGCAGGCGAAACGCCGCTGATAATCAGTTCATTGGTGACCCGGTCACGGTCGAGATAAGTAATCACGGGTTCCGTCACCTGCTTGCTGGAAAGCACGCCAGGGGATTTCATGCTTGCATCCGGCTGGATCTGCCCAGCCTGCGCCGCTGCTGTAACTGCCGACTGCGGCGCTCCCGTACTGGCGGGAACCGTTTCGGTTCCGGGCGGCGGTGCAACCGGCTCATTTGCCGCGTCATCCATGTCTGCCAGTGAGGCTTCTCCGGAATCGGATACTGTCGCGGGCGGCGCTTCTGCCCGCTGCGCAGCAACAGCCTTCGGCCTCTCTCCCGAATCACCGGCGACACGCTGCGGAGGCGCCAGTGTTGTATCGTGGGCGGGCATCGCACCAGCCGGCGCCTGCCCAACGACTGCTTCCCCGGATCTCTCATGTGGCCACAGATAATAGCCAATGAAGATCGAGGCAAGGATCAGGACGGCGACCGTCGCGATAATACTCTCCAGTCCCAAGGACGAATGATCGTGAGCCTTGTCTGACACGCTTGTTATCCCAGCTTGATGAGAAGCGGATTATATACGTCCCGCGGCAACTGGCAAAACCGCTGGTAACTACTCAGCTCACCACTGAAAC
>CAZTJP010000063.1:0-10369 GCA_964613895.1 uncultured Thiotrichales bacterium
CCTACATGATGGAAGACTCACACAACATCAAGCAGGCGCTGCGCGTCATCTGGTGTGCCCGATCACTGGAGCGCATTGGCGATCATTCACGCAATATCTGCGAGTATGTCGTCTTCCTGGTCAAGGGCAAGGATATTCGTCATACCGATATCGGACAGTTCATCGAGGCGAACCTGCCCGACGAATGAGGGTCATGGCGGATGCTGACGATTCTGGTTGTCGAGGATGACCCCGCCATTCGGGAAATGCTTCGGACCTTTTTGATCGCCCGTCATTTCCATATCGAAGAAGCCGACAGTGGTCAGGCCGCTTACGATTGGCTGGCCGAGAAAAATCCCGATCTGGTGCTGCTTGACTGGATGCTGCCCGATTTCAGTGGTCCGGAGCTGTTGAAGATGATGCGCGCCAATCCGGTTCAGAAGGAAATCCCCGTCATCATGCTGACCGCCAAAGCGGAAGAGAAAGACAAGATTGCTGGCCTGGAAACCGGTGCCGATGACTATCTGGTCAAGCCTTTTTCCCTGCACGAGCTGAGTGCCCGCATCGGCGCGCTGTTGCGGCGAAGCCATCGGCTCGGTGATAATGCGCGTATCGAGGTGGGGCCCTTGTCACTCGATCCCCATAACCGGGTTTTATATATTCATGGTCATCAGGTCGATATCGCACCAACCGAGTTTCGCTTGCTGCATTATCTGATGCGTACCCCAGGCCGGTTGCACAGTCGGGCGCAGTTGCTCGACCGCGTTTGGGGCCAAGGCCAGTTCATCGAGGAGCGCACGGTGGACGTTCATATACTACGGCTGAGAAAATTACTCAAACAGTCAGGTGTCGCAGATATGGTGGAAACAGTGCGCGGTGCGGGTTACCGCCTCAAGGATCCTGGTAGTGGATAGCAGTTACTGGCGCATGGAGCGCTGGCGATTGGTGCTGGTCCTGTTTCTGGCCATGGGCGGCGGCCTGTTGAGCGGCCAGTGGTTCGCCAGTCTGGCGCTGGTGCTGGCCGGTTATGTGGGCTGGCTACTGTTCAAGTTGCACGAGCTGCTTGGCTGGTTGGAGCAGGGTGCGTCGGCCAAAAGCTTGCCCGACTGCAACGGCATCTGGGAGCGCATCGTTTTCCATGTGCAGTCATTGCAGCGTAAAAACGCCAAGCGCAAGAAAGCGATGAGTCGCTTGCTCAAGCGCAGTCAAAGTATCGTCAGCGCCCTGCCGTATGCTGCGGTACTGCTCAACGACGACCATGAAATCGACTGGGCGAACAAGGCGGCCAAGCATTATCTGAATATCGACAATCGCAAGGATCGCGGCTTCCGTATCGAAAATCTGTTGCGCATCCCCGAGTTGTATACGCTGCTGAAGAAGCAATCGAAAGACGAAATCGAAGTCGTCTATCCTCCCACCAGCGGGCGCTATCTGGCCATCCGGTTGGTGACGATAAAAAAGGGTCCCCAATTACTGATCGCCCGCGATGTCAGCGAAAGGGTACATTTGCAGGAAACCCGCCGTAATTTCATCGCCAATGCATCACACGAATTGCGCACGCCATTGACCGTGGTCAGCGGATACCTCGAAATGCTCCAGTCCGATGAGGCGCTGCCGGAACATCTTCAGCCAGCGGTACGGGCCGCGGCCGGGCAGGCCAGCCAGATGCAACAGATCATCGAGGAGTTGATGACGCTGTCGCGACTGGAAAGCTCAATGCCAGCGCCCGCGGACCAATCACTGGTCGATATGCCGGCGCTGCTCGAAACCGAATGCCTGCCGGTTGCGGCGAGATTGGCAGGAGACACTCATTCTCTGCATGCCGATATCGACCCGGCGCTGAAGATTCGCGGCGTGCCCTCGGAGATCATCAGCGTCTGCAACAACCTGGTTGGGAATGCCATTCGCCATACTCCGCCAGGGACATCGGTCACCATCGAATGGAAACGCGTCGCGCAGGGGCGGGCTTGTCTGGCTGTGAGGGATGATGGCGACGGGATTGCCGCCCAGCATCTTCCGCATCTTACCGAGCGTTTCTATCGCGTGGATAACAGCCGCTCACGAAAGACGGGAGGCACCGGACTGGGCCTTGCCATCGTCGACCACATCATGCGGCGCCACGGTGGCCGGTTACTGATCGAGAGCGAAGTAGGAAAAGGTTCCGTTTTCAGCGCCTGTTTCCCGCTCGACGAACCATCGACTCAAGTCTGAGCAGCGCAAATCAGTCGCAGAGGCAAGATTGTGCCGCTGTCATCCAGGCGTCATCCGGCTGTCACAAAATCGACATATTCAGCAGCGATAATTCGGGCTCAGACACAATTCGAGGAGTATTCTGATGCACAAGCAGATTCTTGCAGCAACCGTGATCAGCGTCGCCATGAGTGCCGCCCATGCGGCCGGGCGAAACCACATCAATATCGTCGGTTCATCGACGGTCTATCCTTTTACCACTGTCGTCGCCGAGCACTTTGGCAATAAAACCGGTTTGCCAACCCCCAAGGTGGAATCGACCGGTACCGGTGGCGGCATGAAGCTGTTTTGTGCCGGTGTCGGGCTCAATACACCCGATTTCACCGATGCATCGCGGCGAATCAAGAAGAGCGAGTATGACAATTGCCAAAAGCACGGAGTCAAAAAGATATCCGAAATACAGGTCGGCTATGACGGCATCGTCGTCGCCAATGCAAAGAAGGGGCCTGAATTCAAGCTGACCCGTAAAGATCTCTTTCTGGCGCTGGCCAAACAAGTGCCTGCCGGAGATGGAAGCAAAAAACTGATCGATAATCCGTACAAGTACTGGAATGAAGTCAATCCGTCCCTGCCCCATGAGAAAATCGAAGTGCTTGGTCCGCCTCCGACCTCCGGCACGCGCGATGCATTCGATGAATTGGCGCTGCAGGGTGGCTGTAAACAGTACGACTGGATTGCGGCGATCAAGAAACAGGACAAGCATCGCTTCAAGGCCATTTGTCAGTCCATACGCGAAGATGGCGCTTATATCGAAGCGGGTGAAAACGATAACCTCATCGTCCAGAAACTGGTGGCCAACCCGTCGGCGCTTGGTATCTTTGGGTTCTCCTACCTCGATCAGAATACCGACAAGATCAAGGGCGCGGTCGTCGATGGATCCAATCCAACATTCGAGAATATTGCCGACAAGAAGTATCCGTTGTCGCGCCCCCTGTTCATCTACGCCAAGGTTGCTCATGTCGGCAAGGTGCCCGGCATGAAGGAATTCGTCTACGAGTATACCTCTGAAGATGCCTTCGGTGATGATGGTTACCTGGTCGATCGTGGGTTGATTCCGATGCCCGAAGAGATGCGTGAGAAAGTCCGGAAACAAGCGCGAGCGTTCAAGAACTTCAAGTTCTAGCCTATAACCGGAAACCGGTCCTGCGCCCGTATCTCGCTAAGAGATGCGGGCGTGTCATGTGTGCTTGTCATGTTTTTTTCACCGTAACTGCGATCTCAATGAATCGAGATCGCCAACTACCCACAAACTGCTGACCTTGCCATTTTTGAAATGGAAGAGAGCGGCACCCTGCCAGCTGAGACGACGGCCCGTAGCCTCGACCCCCATGAATTCTCCTTTGTGTATACCGGAGAATTGCATTTTGGCAAATACCTTTGAGTGCTCAGAAACCATCTCTTTGATTTCGCACTGGTAGTCATCCAAGGCGGCGTGAACCATATCGAGATACTCGATAAAACCGGCATGTCCACTTTTCTCTGATCCCAGCGACCCTCTGAACTGGAATGATTCATGCAATACCTCTGGTATCGCATCTTTGTTGTGTTCATTCCAGATGATCTGATAGAACTTCGTTACTTGTTCTTTTTCCTTTACGCAGCTCATCAGATTTCAATTTTTTTCCTTCTCGAGTTTCCGGAAGCCTTCCAACTCCATAAGCAGGCTTCTCTTTCCAGATTGAGTTATATCAACCCAATGCTTTCCCTGCAATGCACCGGTCATGGCCGACATTGACGTAAACACGCTTGAGCCAGTCGAAGACTTGGGCGACGCCACGATGCAGTAGCACATGGTTCCAATGTAGTGTCAACTACGCCTGCGTGGTCCTCGGTCGCGAACGCCAGCCATCACGCCCCTTGAGCGGCCTCGCAACGTGAATCCGATGAGAATCCGGGTTGGTAATTGGGAAAATATCCTTGATTCTGACTCGACGGTTCTTGCCGATCCCGGGACGACCTTAGAGCCCTTTGAACCGGAATGAGTTCACAAAATGTCATAAAAAGTCGTGTGTCAATACGTAAACTCTCATATTTACGAGATGGCCATCACAGTTTTTCCGAAAAATGGGACCATAATTAGAGAATACTTATATACAAAAGGAGCCGGCCTGAGATGCCGGTGGGCTTGAATGAGGTGATCATTATGAAAGGGAGACTAAGGAACGCAGCGCTGATCGGAGCGCTTTTTTTGTCGCTGAATGGTCATGCCGCCGTACACAAAAGCGGTGGCGGCGGCTTGTCCGAAAACCCGGTGATCAGTGTGATCGAGCAGAATCTGGCAGCGCAGCAGCAGGCGCCGGCGGTGACGATCGCATCCCGGCGGTATGGTGGTTCGATCATCGCCCAGGCTGGCAGTGTGCTCGAACCGGGTGATCATCTGCTGAGCCGTGGCGGAGTTCGTTTGCAATTGCTCTGTGGTGAAGGCTCGAGAATCAGTCTTTCAGGCACTTTTTCGGTACAGGTATTGTCCACCGACAATGGCGACTGCGCCTTCGAGGTATCGGCTGGATCCTTGGTGGCCGAGGCCAGCGGTGCCGTTCAGTTACGCTCGGGCAATGGTGTCATGTCTTTCGATCATGCTATTGCCGCTGTCCAGATGTTTGGTTCCGGATCGGCGCAGCAGCGTCGCTGGGCCGTCTATCAGGGCCAGGCCGGTTTGCAGTTGCCCAATGGCGCTTTCGATCTGGCCACCGGCGGGCAGGTGATCGAGTCAGCTCAGGGTGAACTCAAGACCGGCGTGCTCAGCGCGGCGGACAAGGCGCGGGCAGCCAATGTACTGGCGCGGTTGCAAGCCGTTGGCGCGTCGGCCGGCTTGATCGACCAGGATCAGCTTGCACGCCGCTATGCAACCGGGCGCGATGGTTATCTGAATGCTTTTGGACGCGAGACTGCTTCTACGGATGCCACTGGCCAACTGGTGGCCGATCAGCAATTGGAGATCGAGAGTGCCGCCGATGTGGATGCCTTGCTGTCGTCTCGTCCGGCTGATACCGATCTGGCGACCTCCTCGATCGCAGCCCACCGAGAGGCGGTCGAGTTGTCGAGCCAGGGGCAGTTCATCGGCACCAGCACGTTGACGGATGTGCAGACGCCGGTCGTTCCCGGCCCGATTCCCGAAGGCGCGATTACACGTGACTTCTAACCTGAATTTCTCACCGGGTCGCCGCGAGGCCGTTCAAGGTGGTGTGACGGCTGGCGTTTGCAGCCGAGCGGCGTGCCCGGGCTCGTCGGCAACGAAGTCGCCAACCTGTTGATGGGCATTGGATTTCAGTTTAGCGAGTTCCTGCTGGAACGATTCGATCTGTTCGACGATCTCCGCCTTGTCACGATTCACGCTTTGCCAGACAGAGTCCAGACGCGCGTTCAATGCTGCCCGGGCGCTGCGAATGCCGCGGCTCAGGCCCTGGCGGATACTGCTGACGATGGAAGGCTTGATGCGGCGCTTGATCAACCACGGAATCAGCCACGCCAGCGCAATCATCAGGGCGCTGTGCACCGCGAAGTTCACGCCCAGAAACGGGCGTTCCCCCAGCGTCGCGTAACGGAAGGTGTTGGCCAGATGGAACACCGCCCAGCCGGCCGCCGCCAGGGGCAGCAGAAAGCTCAACCAGTCCATGGTTTTGTACAGCGCCCGTTGCCAGGCCGTGCCCGGTTTGGCCATGGCGAGTTCGAGCGCCTCCGTGAGTGGCGCCTGGATCGTCTTCGGGGCTTCTGTCTGTAATGCCTTGAGACGGTTCTCGAATGGCCGGAATGGCAGCCCAAGATTCTGTAAAGCGTTGGCCAGTTCGATGACCAGGTCTTCAACGATCATCTCGCTGCGACCACTCCACAATGAACCAGCGATCGATTCCGGAGACAAGGTTTCTGCCGTCTCGTTGCGCTTGCTGGCGCGAAGGCTTTGCTCGAGCGCGTCCGCGCGCGTGGCGAGCTGGTTTTCCAGCTTGTCCAGATAGCGTTCGCAGGTGGACTGCCAGGTGGACGCTGCCTCGTCCCAGCGTTGTTTTCCATTGAGTGTTTGCAGCCATTTGCCCAGTTGGGCATCGGCGGTCTCGATGCGGGCCTGGACGCCGAGACTTTTCAGCAAGGCCAGGCCGTGGCGGGCGATGGCGTCATTGATGATCGCCTCCAGTTGCGGGAAGTCATCATCCGCCCTGCCATCGGCGCAGATGGTGCGCAGAATGGTTGGGTGATGAAAACCGGTGCTGACCAACTTGTTGCGAAAATCTTCCAGTTGTTCTTCGGTGCCTTCATCCCAGTGGTTCATGACGAACAGCCAGGCATGCTGATTGCCGCGCTGTTGCAGAAAACGCCAGCCCATATCATCGTGATAGCGTTCGGGGCTGACGACGTAGATCACCCAATCGACGAATGGCAGCCAGGCCTCCACCAGCGCCGCATTCTCCCGTGCCGTGCTGTCCATGTCGGGCAGATCCAGCCAGGCGACGAAGCGGCGGTTGTCCTGGTTGTGCCAGGCGATGCGGGTTTGCTCGGTGGGCAGGTTTTCCGGCAGCAGATCACCTTCGAAATCGCGGTGCAGGTACAGCGTGACCTCCATGGAAGTGGGGCGCTGAATGCCGGTGCGGGCAATCTCCTCGCCTGCCAGGCGGTTGAGCAGGCTGCTCTTGCCCACGCCGGTGCCGCCAAAGAATGCCACGATCAGCGGTTTTTCGCCCTGCTCCTTGAACAGGGACACCAGTTGGGAATCGTCCTGTTGCGACAGCGGCTGGATGTCCTCACGAGTGAGCCAGCCGACATCCCGGGCCGCTTCGGCCCAGTCATGGAGTGCATCGAGTTTGTGGCGATAGCTGTTGATCATCGGGAAATTGTCATTATTTTCTGTTGGGGCGAGGGGTGGTCGAAGCTTCGAACGGATTATACTCGCAGTTCTGTTCAGGTTCAGAGGCGGCTGAATGTATCAATCGAAAAAACCCATCGGCTTCTGGTCGGCGGTATCCATGGGCATCGGTGCAATGGTGGGCGCGGGCATATTCGCCCTGCTGGGCGAAGCCAGCGCCATTTCCGGCAGCGCCGTCTATATCTCGTTCATCATCGGTGGCGTGATCGCATTGTTCAGTGGTTATTCGCTGGGCAAGCTCGGTGCTCGTTACCCCTCTGCGGGCGGCATTGTCGAATATCTCACCCAGGCCTATGGCGCCGGCTATTTTACCGGCTCGATGAGCATCATGCTGTATCTGGCCGCCGTGGTTTCACTCAGCCTCATTGCCAAGGCGTTCGGTAACTATGCCTTCACCTTTTTGCCGGATGGATCGCCGCATGGATTGCATCATGTATTCTCGATCGGCATCGTCGCGCTGTTCGTCATGGTCAATTACAGCGGCGCGCGGGATGTGGCCGTCTGGGAACGGCTGATCGTCGCCATCAAATTCAGCGTGCTGTCGGGGCTGGCGGTGGCCGGTATCCTCTACCTTCGGCCGGAGCTGTTGTCGCCCCGGCTGTATCCGCCCATCGACGATATCTTCTTCAGCCTGGCGATCACCTTCTTCGCCTACGAAGGGTTTCGCGTCATCACCAACACGGCGGAAGACATGCCCGACCCGGCGCGTACCTTGCCGCGTTCCATGATGACGTCGATCCTGCTGGTGATGCTGTTGTATGTCGGCGTGGCTTTTGCAGTCTTCGGCAATCTGCCAACGGACAAGGTCATTGCAGCCAGGGATTACGCGCTGGCGGAAGCCGCCTTGCCGATATTCGGCCATGCCGGTTTTGTCATTGTCGCCATCGCCGCGCTCATTTCGACAGCCTCTTCGATCAACGCCAACCTCTATGCTGTAACCAATGTCACCTATCAGCTGGCGACCGATGGCGAGTTGCCCGCCGCTTTCGGAAAACCGATTGGGCACAGCCGCGAAGGTTTGCTGATCAGCGGCGTGATCGTTGTCGTGCTGTCACTGCTGTTCGATCTGTCGGAGATCGCCGCGATCGGCTCCATCTCCATCCTGTTCGTGCATGCGGTGACTCATCTCGGCCATCTGCGGCTGGCATCCGAGACGGGGGCATCCCGTTGGATGGTTGCGTTGGCGGCGGCGCTGTCATTGCTCGCCATGGCGCTGGCTGTGATCTATGAAAGTGGCCAGTCCGGCCATGTGATCGACGTACTGCTGGGCTTCGTCGCCGTCTCCGCTGGATCGGAATTTCTGCTGCAGAAACTGGGCGGCAAGACCCTCGCGCCACGGATCGGCGTGGCGCCCGGTCATCCATCGGCAAAATGGCGGCAGCGGTCATCGGCGCCGCCAGCCGGATGATTCGTCACCCGCTTCGATGGTGGCGCCGATGGCGCACCTCCTGGCTCGTTCGTCGTCACGCGTTGCCCGACGAGCAGTGGTTGGCGGCAACCCGGGATCTGGTCTTGCTGCGCGGTCTGGATGCCCGTGAAAAAGCCCGTTTGCGGGTGCTGGCGACCTTGCTGATCCACCGCAAAACCTTTGTCGGCGCTGGTGGTCTGGCACTCGATCTGACGATGAAAATCGTCATTGCCGCACAGGCTTGTGTGGAGATTCTGGCATTCGAACACGGTATCCGGGCTTTCGATGGCTGGTACGAGGTGATCGTCTATCCCGATACCTTCGTGGTGGATCGTGAGGAGATGGATGCCGCCGGCGTGGTGCATGCCGGACGCAGGGCGCTCAGTGGCGAGGCGTGGCGGCGCGGCCCGGTGATCCTGTCCTGGGCCGATGTCGAACGCGACAGTTTCCGGCTCCATCCGGGCCACAACGTTGTCATTCACGAATTTGCCCATAAACTCGATATGCTCAACGGTCGAGCCGACGGTTTTCCGCCGTTGCATCCGGACATGCCGATCGAGGTTTGGAGTCGTTCGTTGAGCGAGGCTTATGAGGATCTGATCGAGCGCACGGCGCATCACCACGGTGCGATCAATCCTTATGCCACCACCGATCCGGCCGAGTTCTTTGCGGTGATCTGCGAGTATTTCTTCACCGCGCCGCAGCTGCTGCATGAGGCTTATCCTCATGTCTATGAGCAGCTCAGCGCCTATTTTCGGCAGGATCCGCTGGCGCGGCTGTGTCACTCATGTGACAGTCCGGTACGTGACGGTTTGACACACTGACGGCGGCAACAATCTGGCTATCCGAGGTGATCGACATGCGTATCGAAGACAAGCTATCGAAAACGATCGAGGAGATGGTGGATGATCATCGCGGCATTCTCGCCGCCGATGAAAGCAACCCGACGATGAAAAAGCGGCTGGCTGGCATCGGCGTCGAATCCACCGAGGAGAATCGCCGGGCATGGCGCCAGATTTTGTTGACGACCAAAGGGTTGGGCGACTACATCAGTGGCATCATTCTGTTCGAGGAAACCCTGGGCCAGACGCTCGATGACGGCACGCCGATGCCCGAGGCGGCCAGGGCACTCGATATCGTACCCGGCATCAAGGTCGACAAGGGCAAGGGGCCGCTGGACGGTTTTCCCGGAGACCTGATCACCTACGGGCTGGATGGGTTGGGCGAGCGTCTCGAGCAATATCAGCGTCAGGGCGCGCGTTTCGCCAAATGGCGTGAGGTCTATCTGATCACCCGCCACAATCCCACCCGCCAGGGCCGGCATGCCAATGCCGAGATGCTGGCGCGGTACGCTTCGTCGTGTCAGGTGCGGGGCATCGTACCGATCGTCGAGCCCGAAGTACTGATGGAGGGAGATCACGAGATCGACCGCTGCGCCCGCGCCACCGAACATGTGCTGCATTCGGTGTTCCATGCGTTGCACCGATACAACGTCAAGCTGGAGTATATGATCCTCAAACCCAACATGGTGCTGCCGGGCGAGGATCGTCGCCGCGCGGAGCCCGAGGAAGTGGCCGAAGCGACCTTGAAGGTGCTGAAACGCACCGTGCCTGCGGCGGTGCCCAGCATCAATTTCCTGTCCGGCGGCCAAAGCGCCGAGGAAGCGACCGCCAACCTCAATGCCATCAATCAGTTGCGGGGCAATGCGCCGTGGCAGTTGAGTATTTCCTATGGCCGAGCGCTGCAACAGCCCGCCTTGCACGCCTGGCAAGGCAAGCCGGAGAATGTCGCCGCCGCGCAGGCCGAGTTGCTCAAGCGGGCGCGTCTCAACAGCCTGGCGCGGCAAGGCAAATATCATCCGGACATGGAGGCTTAGC
>CAZTJP010000064.1:0-10242 GCA_964613895.1 uncultured Thiotrichales bacterium
ATACGTCCTTGTAGGCTCGACGGCCGCTTCCCTGCGGCCGACGCCCACGACCGGCCGACTGCCTTCCGGATCGCTCCGAGGTGGCCCATGGGGCTGTTCCTGATTTTGGGTTATTCCAGCAGGTGGGAGACGAGGCCGTCGGCGAGTTTGGGTTCGAACCAGGTGGATTTCGGTGGCATGACTTCGTTGGCGTCGGCGACGGCCATGAGGTCTTCCATGCGGGTGGGGTGGAGTGAGAAGGCGACGCGCATTTCCCCGCTGTCGACGCGTTTTTCCAGTTCCTTCATGCCACGGATGCCGCCGATGAAGTCGATGCGGTCGTCGGTTCGCGGGTCGGTGATGCCGAAGATGGGTTCGATCAGGTGGGTGGCGAGGAGGCTGACGTCGAGTCTGGCGACGGGGTCGTTTTGTGGGATGTGTTGGGGGTCGAGGCTGAGTTTGTACCAGGCGCCGTCCAGGTACATGCCGTAGTTGGCGGGTTGTTCGGGTGAGTAGGGGGCGTTGAGGCGTTCGACGCTGAAGTTGTTGCGAATACGGTCGAGCAATGCTTCGGGGGTGAGTCCGTTGAGGTCGCGAATGACGCGGTTGTAGTCGAGGATTTTCATCTGGTGGTGGGGGAAGATGACGCTCAGGAAGGCGCTGTGGGGGGCGTTTTCGTCGCAGCCGCGGCTGTGGCAGACGCGTGAGGCGGCGGCGGAGCGGTGGTGGCCGTCGGCGATGTAGATGGCGGGAAAGTTTTCGAACAGTTGGGTGAGGTTGTCGATTTTCACCGGGTCGTCGATGACCCAGAGGGTGTGTCGTATGCCGTCGTCGGCGGTGACGTCGATGACGGGTTCGCCACTGGCGGCGACGGCCAGGATGTTGTCGATTTCCGGCGCGTCGGGGTAGGCCAGCAGTACGGGGCCGGTTTGGGCGTTGACGGCTTCGATTTGTCTGACGCGGTCGTCTTCTTTCTTGGGGCGGGTGAATTCGTGTTTGCGGATGCGGTTGCTGTCGTAGTCGCGTACCGAGGCGGCGGCGACGAGTCCGGTTTGCTGGTGGTCGCCCATGATGATCCGGTAGGCGTAGTAGCAGGGAGTCTGGTCCTGGATGAGGATGCCGGCGTCGATGGTTTTGCGGAAGTTTTCGGCGGCTTTGGCGTAGACTTCCGGGCTGTAGGGGTCGGTATCTTCCGGCAGGTCGATTTCGGGTTTGGAGATGTGCAGGAAGCTCCAGGGTTTGCCTTCGGCGCGTTGTTTGGCTTCGGCGCTGTCGAGCACGTCGTAGGGCGGGGCGACGACTTCTTCAGCTTTTCCTGGTGCGGGTCTCAGGCCACGAAACGGTCGGATCAGACTCATTATGGTTTCCTCATGGTTTTCTGGAATAAGAACTTCGCGGGAGTGTACCCGGTTCCGAAGGTGAACTCAGTCAAATTTTCGTACTTTGGTAGGGTCTGGAGGGCGTTTTTGGGGGGCAAACGGTAGGAACAGGGGTTGGGTCGTGCTGTAATACCGCCGGGCTGACAGAATAATTCAATCAGATCGCTTTCCCTGGGGGAGGGGCTACCAACATGGTGGCAATCTGTCAGGGTGGGCGTTGCGGCGCCGCAGGTAGGGTTTCCGATCCTGTGGGCTTCAGGCGGGCCGAATGGCGGACGCCGCCGACTTCTTCTGTGAGAGCTGTCGCTCATTTTTTCGTTTTCTGTCGAACGTTGGTTTCTGACCGGGCTCTGATGGAGCACCACGTTACTTTTAACGTTCGGTAGCTGTTCAGGTTGCCGCTGAAACGCGCCAGATCAAGGCGGGAAGTGTGAGCTCGCTTCAGTGGCGAACTGGGTAGTTACAACGTTCGAAGCGTTTCAGGGAGGGCATGAACACATGGACAGTTCAAACACAATGGCGCAAGACTATAAAGAGAAGATCATGAGTCACTATTGTTCAGATGAGACGGTTGTCAATGCCAGTATTGTCGGAATCCATGGACTGGGTGGCAAGATGGCAGTTGACGGCGAAGACAGGGCCAGACGTAAAAGGGTTATCCACAGCGAGCCGACCGTCGAACTCAATCATCCGATTGAGTCGGGGATTCTCCCGAATGTGGATGACTATCTGGATTCCGAAACGGAGGAGGTCGTCTTCCCATTCAATATCGAATCCCCCCTGGATGGTGATTCGTAGGTTATCAATCGAATTCGATGACCTTTCGTTGCGGCGACAGGTGGATTTCCTCGATACAGCAGCCCGTTCTAGCCTCGAGAGCCGAGACGATTGCCGTGGCGACATCCTCACTTAGCAGGTGCGCGTCAGCGTCTTCACCCGGCGCAAAATTCAAGTCGTCGAAAAAAGCGGTCTGCACCATGCCAGGATTCACCAGGGTCACCCGTATGCCGCGGCTGGCGGTTTCATCGCGCAGCGCCTGGGCGAATCCTCGCAAGGCGAATTTGGTGGCACAGTAGACGGTTCCCTTCCGCGAGCCGGAGAGGGCGGCTTCGGAGCCCATCAACACGATATGGCCTCGCCGCCGGGTTTTCATGCCCGGCAGGAATTCCCGTACCAGGAGCATCTGACTGGTGAGATTGACATCCACCAGTCTGCGGATCTGGCTGGCCGAGAATTCTTCCAGTGAACCGAACCGGCCATAGCCAGCATTGGCGATGAGGATGTCGATGTCGTCCAGTTGTTTGCGTAACGCTTTGAGTTGTTGAGGTAAATCATCCAGCCGTGCGAGATCGATTGCAACATGCCGATAGTGGTCGTGCCGGCCTGACTCGGCCTCGGGTGGTGTGCGCGACAGTCCGGTGACCCGGCATCCGCGCGCCAGCAGCAGGCGGGTAATGGCGGCGCCGATGCCACGGCTGGCGCCGGTGATGAGGGCGGTTTTGTCAGTCAGATTCATGTGCTCAGGGGGTTGCTGTTTTCTCACCGGATCACGACTACGCCTGCTCGGCCCTCGGTCGTGAACGCCAGCCATCACACCACCTTGGGCGGCCTCGCTACGCGACTCGGTGGAAGTCCGGGCTGGGGTGTATCTTACCCTGCTTTGGGATGAGTGGATGGTGCGTCAAGCTGCCGGACCCAGAGATTCCGTCAGCTGCGCGATGGTACGTACCTGTTGTTGGCAGAGTTGCTCGACCTGGCTGGCGGTGACCTTTCGGGCGGGGTGGTCGGCATTGTCGGAGATGATTTTCAGCACCAGGATATGTTCCGGGCGGGTGAAACGGGTGGCGATCGAGATAAAACCACTGGCTTCCATATCGGTGATGCCAGTGTCGAAATAGTCGCCAGAGGCCTGGTCGACGGTGCGGCAGATCTGGCTGGCCAGTGGCAGTGATCGAGAGGGCGGCGTGTCCCAGCGTTGACCGCTGGCGAGGTCGATGATCGGGTTGGCGGTCACCAGCTCGCCGATCGGCAGCGACCGATGCCCGGCAATACCGATATTCAGCCACAGCGACTGTCGGTTTTTGTTGAGCGCGCCGAGCAGGGCGGTGGCGGCGGCGGCGTTGGTTTTACCGACACCGGAGCGGATCAGGGCGATGTCGTCGCTGCGGTGAATGGCGAATGGCAGATCGCTGCGCCAGCGAGCCAGCCGGTAGTGGTCGATCAACGGTCGGGCTTCGGCGGGCAGGGCGACCACCAGGCAGATGGCCACATTCATGATGGGTTGGTCTGCTGTATGGCGTAATGGTGCTGCAGCGCGCTGTAGTATTCAGCCCGCTGCTGTTTGCCGCGTTTACGGGCTCCCTGGGCGAGAATGGCGGCTTTGTCGATCAGTGTCTGGATGGCTGCTTGACGGTCGCCTTCGTGCAGCTGGCCGCTGACGATGATTTTCTCCAGCGCCTGAATGCGAAAGCGATCCATACCCCAATGGCGCCGGGAGAGTTGATCGGCATGGCCGCCGTATTTGATGATCTGCGGGGTCTCGACGAACGCCACGGGTTCATGCGCGCAGATGCGTAGCCAGAGATCGTAATCTTCGCAAGCGGGCAGTGATTCATCGAACAACCCGTATCGATCGAACAGGCTGCGGTGGAGCAGCGCCGATGAGGGCGAGATGACGCACAGCGGCAGACAGCGCCGGAAAATATGCCCGCCCGCTTTGGCGTGCTTTTTCATGGCATTGACGCGTTTGCCGTTGCGAATCCAGATTTCCTCGGTATGGCAGAAAAGAACGCCGGGAGACCGCTGGATTTTGGCAACCTGGGCCGCCAGCTTGCCGGGCAGCCATTCGTCGTCGGAGTCCAGTAGTGCGATCCAGTCACTGCGGGCGGCTTCGATGCCCCGATTGCGCGCATGGCTGACGCCATGGTTGGATTGCTGGATGAATATACAGTCCGGATACCGACTCGATATCAATGATTCGACGTCATCGGTGGAGCCATCATCGACGACGATGATTTCACACGCCGGATGATGTTGAGCCAGTACCGAATCGATCGCCCGTGGTAGTGTCGCCCTGCGATCGAACACCGGGATGATGACCGAAATGTCCATCACCGCGCGGTCTTCAATGTGGCAGTATTCCCCGATTCAGCAGGCTGTCGAACGTCTTTTTCAGCAGACTGCCGGTCACGCCGCCAAAGTCTTTCGTCAGTTGTTCCAGCAGATCTTTCTTGCCCTCGTATTCGACGATGTTCTTCTCGCCGATGACTTCGCGTGCGACGTAATCGACATCACCGAAACCATCGATCAGACCGAGTTTTTTGGCATCCTCACCGGTCCAGATCAGCCCGGAAAACAGGTCTGGCGTTTCCTTGAGGCGATCACCGCGCCCCTTTTTGACATCCTCGATGAATATCTGGTGAACCTCGTCGAGCATCGCCTGAAGATGCGCGCGCTGTTCGGGATTCTCTTCCTTGAACGGATCGAGCAGCGCCTTGTTCTTGCCAGCGGTGATGGTGCGGCTCTCGATACCGAGTTTGTCCGCCAGCCGGGTGACGCCATAACTATCCATGCGCACGCCAATCGACCCGACGATGCTGGCCCGGGATGCGTAAATCTTGTCCGCTGCGGAAGCGACGTAGTAGCCGCCGGAGGCACACAGGTCGGAGACCACCACATACAGGGGTTTGTCTTTGTGTTTTTTTCGCAAGCGACGAATTTCCTGGTAGATGTTCGCGGCTTGTACCGGTGTTCCGCCCGGACTGTTGATTTCGAGAATCACCCCTTTCGCCTGTTTGCTGGCAAATGCCTTGTCGAGCAGGCGATTGATCTCTTCCGCGCTGGCGTCGGCGCCATCGGCGATGATGCCTTTGAGCTTGATGAGCGCGGTGTGGCTTTTCAGGCCGAGTGTGTCGGGTTTCATCCAGCCGGAAAAGGCAAACAGTGTCGCCAGCAGGTAGGCAGCCAGCAGCAGTTTGAAGAAAATGCTCCAGCGGCGTGCGCGACGTTTTTCCCGCAGGCCTTCCCAGGCCAGTTCGGTAATCGTTTCGCGCTCCCAGTTCGGGTTGTCGGTGTCGCTCATCGTGCTTTGCTCCTGAATGCAGTCGAAAGGGAATTATCCTGGATTCCAAACCAGTCGCCAATTTCTCGTACCGAGTCGACGATGGCCAGCGGGTCGGCACGTTGCAGCCGTTCCACCGGGTGGACGCCATAGCTCACGCCGAGCGAGGCGATACCGGCGTTGGCAGCCATCTGCAAGTCGAATTCCGTGTCGCCAACCATGATGGCCTGGTCGGGTTCGGTGTCCATATCGGTGAGGATCTCCTCGATCATCTGCGGCTGCGGTTTGGAGGCGGTTTCATCGGCGCAACGAGTGACGGCGAACAGATCGCCCAGGCCGGTGTCCTGCAAGACTTTCTCCAGGCCACGGCGGGATTTGCCGGTGGCGATGGCGAGGTAATGACCGGCGTCACGCAGCCCGGCCAATGTGGTTTCGACGTGATCGAACAGGCGGCTGGGGCTTGGTGCGGGTGACAGGAATGCCTCGCGATATGCGTCACAGGCAGCATCGATGGTCGCCTTGTCGGCGTCAGGCAACAAGGCTGCCAAAGCCTCGAACAGGCCCAGCCCGATGACGCTGGCCCGCTCGGCTGGCGAGCCGGGGGGCTGGCCTACCGCGCGCAGTGCCTGACCCAGACAATCGACGATATGGCCTTGCGAATCCATCAGGGTGCCGTCCCAGTCGAAGATGATCAGCTCGAAACGTTTTGTCATGGCGTGGGCTCCAATGGCGCCAGCGAAGCGGTGAGTTCCGCCAGTGGAGCGGGCAGTTCGGCCCGGAAGCGTCGTTCACCGAGGTGGGAGCCGGCTTCGATCCGGAGGCTGGCGGCGTGCAGGAAAAGCCGCTTCAGGCCGCGCTTGCGCCAGCGGCGGTTGAGTTCGAAGTCACCGTATTTGTCATCACCGAGCACCGGATGACCGACAGCGGCGGACTGAACCCGGATTTGATGGGTGCGACCGGTTTCGATGTCGATCTCCATCAGCGTGGCATCCTCGAAACGGGCAACCGGGCGAAAGGTGGAAACGGCGAGTTTGCCCGCTGGATCGAGGCGGGTCTTGCGTGCCTGACCGCCCCGACTGGACAGCCGATGTTCGAGGCGGCGCTCACCGCCCCGCCAGCGCCCGGCCAGTAGCGCCAGATACCCTTTGTGGATGCGGTTGGCGCGTAGCGCCGCATGCAGTGCCTGGAGTGTGGGCCGATTGCGGGCCAGCAGCAGGCAGCCGGAAGTGGCGCGATCCAGCCGGTGAACGAGTTCCAGTGTGGTGTCGTTTGGACGCGCCTGGCGCAGCAGTTCGATGACGCCGTGGGCGACGTCCGAACCGGCATGCACCGCCATGCCCGAGGGTTTGTCGATGACGATCAGGTCTTCATCTTCATGAATGATCGCATCGAGCACGCGCGCCACCATTGCATCGCTGGCATTGCCGCTTTGCTGTCGAGGCGGCAGGTGAACCGGCGGCAGGCGAACCTGATCGCCCAGGCTGAGACGGTAGTTTTGGCGTACGCGACCGCCGTTGACGCGTACCTCGCCCTTGCGCAGCATTTTGTAGACCCGCCCCTTGGGCAATTGCCTGAATTGTGCGAACAGGTAGTTGTCGAGCCGTTGGCCGGCCCGGCCGGCGTCGATCACGACCGTTTCGGCGGCATGGTAAACGCCCTGGGTGGACACGTGATTTCTCCCCAAATTCAGCAGCTTGATGCGAACAGTCTCGCTTGGTATATTGACATTGCGCGTTGCGTCAGACAAATCCTTCCGCAGGACGGTAACGTGGTTTACAGACCGACGCGCGAATCGGAACGGTGTTCCGAGGTTGGTTTTTCACCGGCAAGCGAAATGCGTGTTTGCCGGCTCAGGTCTATCTGACAAGCGATCAGTCGTGGAGGCGACTGGCGATCGGGTTCGAAAAAAGAATGCCAGACCGTTCGCCGAAAGCAGTCGATCCGGGTCCCGTTTCAGGTATGACTTTCCCGTAGCCGTTGCAGCTTCGTTGATCCCGAGACGGATCGGCTGGCGGCTTTGTTGAATTTACATCCGTCAAATCCCGCCCGTGCGGAGGAAATCAGAGTCCATGTTGCTGATGATCGCCATGCTGACAGACCTGTTGCTTTCTGTCGATTCGTTCGCTGCCGAGCCAGTCGTCAGCGCCCGGGGGGATGACGGATACCGAGAATTCCCGCATGAAAAGAATCTTGATCAACGCCACGCAGCAGGAAGAACTGCGCGTCGCCATCGTCGATGGACAGAAACTCTATAATCTTGATATCGAGGTACCTTCCAGAGAGCAGAAAAAATCCAGTATCTTCAAAGGCAAGGTCACTCGCGTAGAACCGAGCCTGGAAGCCTGCTTCGTCGAATACGGCGCCGAACGGCACGGCTTTCTGCCGTTCAAGGAGATCGCACGACAATACTGGACCGAGGAAGCGCGCAAGGCTGACAAGCGTCCATCCATCAAGGATGCCATCAAGCCCGATCAGGAATTGATCGTTCAGGTCGAGAAGGAAGAACGTGGCAACAAGGGGGCAGCGCTGACCACCAAGGTCAGTCTCGCTGGACGCTATTCCGTGTTGATGCCTACCGAGGCGCGCGCCGGCGGCGTATCGCGCCGGATCGAAGGTGAAGATCGCGCCCAGGTGCGAGAGGCATTCTCCAAGGTCAAGAAGCCTGAAAACATGGGCGCCATCGTGCGTACTGCCGGCGTTGGCCGCACCACCGAGGAACTGCAGTGGGATCTCGATTATCTGGTGACCCTGTGGGAGGCGATCGATAAGGCGGCGGCAGAGAAACCCGCGCCTTTTCTGATCTACCATGACAGCAGCGTCATCATCCGTGCCTTGCGCGATCACTATGACCGCGATATTGCGCAAATCATCATCGACAACCCGGAGATCTATCAGCAAGCAGAAGATTTCGTTCGGCAGGTCATGCCGCACAATCTTCGCAAGCTCAAGCTGTATCAGGATCCAACGCCGCTGTTCAGCCGCTTTCAGATCGAATCGCAGATCGAATCGGCGTTTCAGCGTGAGGTGCGTCTGCCCTCCGGTGGCGCCATCGTCATCGATCCCACCGAAGCGCTGACCTCGATCGATATCAATTCCGGCCGCGCCACCAAAGGCGCCGACATCGAGGAAACCGCGTTGCAGACCAATCTCGAGGCGGCATCGGAGATCGCCCGTCAGTTGCGGTTGCGGGATCTGGGCGGACTGTTCGTGATCGATTTCATCGATATGATGTCCACCAAGAACCAGCGTGAAGTCGAAAACCGCTTGCGTCAGGAATTGAAAATGGACCGCGCCCGGGTGCGCACCGGCCGGATTTCCCGCTTCGGTCTGCTGGAGCTGTCGCGGCAGCGGCTGCGGCCATCACTGGGCGAATCCAGTCAGGAAGTCTGCCGCCTCTGCCAGGGGCAGGGCACGGTGCGCAGTGCCGAGTCGCTGTCGCTGGCAATTCTCAGGCTGATCGGCGAAGAGGCCGCCAAAGAGCATACCGGCAGCGTGATTGCCCATTTGCCGGTCGATGTGGCGACCTTCTTGCTCAACGAGAAACGTGCCGATATTGCGCGCATCGAGACCAACCAGAAGGTCAAGGTCGTGTTGGTGCCGGATCACAATTATGAGCGGCCACATTACTCGCTGGAGCGATTGCGCAAGTCGGAGAAAGACCATCCTGCCGTCACCCGGACGAGCTACGACCTGATCGAGACCCGTGAGCCCGATATCGATCTGCTGCTCAGGCAGGACCGGCCCGAGCCGCTGTCACAGCAGGCCGCGGTCCAGTCGGTGAAAGTGGATTCCGCGCCACCGCCACAGGCTCAACCGCAACCCGCACAACCGGCCAGGCCCGTGGAACAGCCGGGACTGTTCGTGCGGATGTGGAAAAGCCTGTTTGGAACGGGCACGGTCGCCGAGCCGGTGCCGGAACCCGAACCACAACCGACCGGCGGTACTTCCAGAAAGCGTGGTGGACAGCAACAACGCTCCCAGAAACGGCGGGGCGGCCGGGCATCGGGCCAGAACCGCCGCAATGGTGGCCGTCAGGGAGGGCGCCCGGCTCAGAAGCGTGATGGTAACCGGGCCACCGCGAACCGTTCGGCCGAAAACAAATCGGATGAACAATCCCGTCACGCTCAGGAGAGCGGCAACGATTCGGCATCCGGCAACAATGGCGCCCAAGGCAAGAGTAGCGGGGCGCGCAAGACGAACACCCGTTCGAGAAGGCGCTCCAATCGCCGGCGCGGTGCGCGCGGAGGCCGTGGACAACAGAACGAGGCTCGGGTTGGCGGCAACGATACGGCATCGCAAGAGAAAGGGCAGGCATCGGCCCAGTCAGGCAAAGGCAAGACATCGGCGGGTGAAATGACTGACAACCCCGGCGATAACGGCAAGAAAGCGCCGGGCAAACCCGGCCAGTCGGCGTCCTCGCAGCCTGCGTCCGCGCCGGACAAGGCGGCTTCAGAGCAGCATCAGAGCAAACCGGCAGCAGCCAAACCCGCGGCAAATCAGGCAGCGGCTGAACAATCACCAGCAGGCAAATCGTCCGCGGACAAACCGGCCAAAGATCAGTCATCGGCATCGAGATCCAGTGCCGACGGCGGTTCCGCCAAGACGCAAGGGTCGTCGGCCAACCGTCAGGATACTCCTGCGCCTAAACCGGCATCCGACAAAGCGGCAACGCCCGCTGCGTCTTCCGACTCGGAGCAAAAGACGTAATCGCTACAAAGAGCCGCAGTCGTGACCCTGTGAGAAATCCGGGCTAGCCCGAACTTCTCACAGGATCACGGCTGCGGCCGCCCAATGCGGCGCGCTGACTGGCGTTCACTCGGTCGG
>CAZTJP010000065.1:0-10022 GCA_964613895.1 uncultured Thiotrichales bacterium
TGGCCTCTGCCTCCGGAGGGCAGCGCTCTATCCAGCTGAGCTACGGGCGCAAGACGGAAACCGACGCGAAAGAGCCTCGCCAGTCTCGATGCAAGGCCGGGAGTTTAACAGATTCCTGCGGGCAATTGTCCAGCAAGCCCTCAACTTTCGCCGGATCGTTCAGCCCAGCAAAACGTCCGGTAATCGAACCCGGCTTCGAGGGTTGGCTTGACGATCCTGAAATAAGGCGACAGATCGAAATCGCGTGGCGCGAACAAGGATGAGTGCCGGGTCTCGCAAGCCTCCCCCTCGGTCGAAACGGGCAAGATGGGATAATGAATCCGCTGAAATGCCTGTGCAATCAGAGACGAACAGATCGCCCGCGTCGGATCCCCGCTACCCAGGGCAATCAGCTTGCGCCGGAAGCGTGCCGGCACCGGCGGCGTCGGAAACAGATAACGCGCCAGATCCACGATATTCTTCAGATCATAACTATTGCCGAGATTTCTCATCATAAAACTGATGACCCGATTCTTGTCCTCCGCGGTCAATCCAACCGGCCGACAGATCCGCACATTGAAGCTGGTATACTTCGACAACGGCACACCAACGACGCCTTCCTTCACATCCGCCTCGATCAGCACCTTCGGATCCTCGCCGCCATTCTCCGGATCGATGATATTCCCCACATACATCGCTGAATGCGACCACGTCGACTGGGTCAGATACTTGATCGCACCGCTCAAATAAAGATTGCCCTCGACCAGCAAAACATCGCAAGGCTCGAGACAATCCGCCAACGTCTTCGCATCGTGAACACTGAAAGACTGATAATCGCCCGATTCACGGGTAATGATCTTGACCACGAAACGGCCGGGGATACTGACAATCCGGTTGAACCACTCGGGCATCATGGGGAATCACGCTCCAGCTGCAGCTTTCTGGATTATACGACACCCACCCACAGACAGAGTCACAGCCCCATCAACCCCAGGACAGAGCCCCCCTGCAGGCTTGCGTGCGAAGCGATAACCGACTACGTTTATCCCGTTACCTGAAAGCCAACCACCTCGCCATGAACAACCCCAACGAAAACGGCATCCTGATCGGCAAGGGTGAAGAAAAAGTTTACCTCAATCCGCGCTATGCCAACCGCCACGGCCTGATCGCCGGCGCCACCGGCACCGGCAAAACCGTCTCACTGCAAGTGCTGGCGGAAGGCTTCTCGAGACTGGGTGTGCCAGTATTCATGGCCGATGTCAAAGGCGACCTGACCGGCATCAGCCAACCCGGCACAGCCCACCCGAAAATCGAAGAACGCATCGAAAAGATCGGCATCGAAAACTTCAAATTCGAAGGCTACCCCACCGTCCTGTGGGATCTCCTCGGTGAACAAGGTCACCCCATCCGCGCCACCATCGCCGACATGGGTCCATTGCTGCTGTCCCGCCTGATGGACCTGAACGAAACCCAGGAAGGCGTGCTCAACATCGTATTTCGCTTCGCCGACGACCAGGGACTGCTGATGCTCAACCTGGCGGATCTTCGCACCGCGCTCCAATACGTCGGCAAACACCGCAAGGAATTCCAGAACGAATATGGCAACATCAGCCCCGCCTCGGTCGGCGCCATCCAGCGACGCCTGCTGGTACTGGAAGAACAGGAAGCAGAGCGTTTTTTCGGCGAACCCGCACTCGACCTGTGGGACTTCATGCGTACCGGACAAAAAGGCTATGGCCAGATCAATATCCTCATGGCCGACCAGTTGATGACCTCTCCCCGGCTGTACTCCACCTTTCTGCTGTGGCTGATGTCCGAACTGTTCGAAAATCTGCCCGAAGTCGGCGACCTCGACCGTCCACGGCTGGTGTTCTTTTTCGATGAAGCCCATCTGCTGTTCGATGATGCGCCCAAGGCACTGATCGAAAAAGTGGAACAAGTCGTCAAACTGGTACGCTCCAAAGGCGTCGGCATCTATTTCATCACCCAGAACCCGCTCGACGTACCCGACGAAGTGCTGGGCCAACTCGGCAACCGCATCCAGCACGCTCTGCGCGCCTTCACGCCACGCGACCAGCGCGCCGTACGGGCCGCCGCAGAAACCTTCCGCGCCAACCCCAATCTGGATACCGAAGAAACCATCACCACACTGGGCGTGGGTGAAGCACTGGTCTCGGTGCTCGAAGAAGGCGGCACCCCCAGCATCGTTCAACGCACCCTGGTGCGACCACCGAACTCACGCATCGGCCCGGCCACCGATGCCGAACGCGCCCAACTGCTGCGCAGCAGCCCGCTGGCCGGCCGCTACGACACACCCGTGGACCGGGAGTCCGCGCACGAAATCCTGCGTCGGCGCGCCGAAGAAGCCGCCCGCGAAGCAGAGGAAGCCGCTGAACGGATGGCAGAGGAAAAACGCCGCCAACGCGCCTCGCGCAGCGGTGGCAGAAGGCGCCAAAGCGTCGCCGAAGCCATGGCCAAAAGCATCGCTCGCTCGGTGGGCAGCCAGATCGGACGACGCATCGTCCGAGGTATTCTCGGCTCGATCTTCCGCGGCCGATGACCGACCCACGCATTGGTCAGTTGCTGGACCGGCTCGACAGCCTGCTCGACCGGGCCGAACAACTGCTGCCCCGGCAGCCTGAAACCGACTGGAACGCCATCGCCTGGCGTTGGCGCCCGCAAGGCTATCTGCAAGCCATCCGCCATGTCGATGACATCCAGCCCGAAGACCTGTTGCATATCGACACGCAAAAACAGGCCCTGCGGGACAATACCGCCAAATTTCTGGCCGCCCAACCCGCCAACCACGCCCTGCTCTGGGGCTCCCGTGGCACCGGAAAATCGTCCTTGATCAAGGCCTTGTTGCAAGCCTTCGCTCAAGACGGCCTGCGTCTGATCGAAGTCGACAAGCGTGAGCTGGATCGGCTGCCCGACATCATCGAGCCGCTCTACGACCGGCCGGAACGCTTCATCCTGTTCTGCGATGATCTGTCGTTCGCCGACGACGAACCAGGCTACAAATCCCTCAAGGCGGCGCTCGACGGCTCAGTGCAACAGCCGCCCCCCAACGTGCGCATCTATGCCACCTCCAACCGCCGGCATCTACTGCCCGAAAAACGTCAGGACAACCTCGACACCCGCATGGTGGACGGTGAGCTGCATCACAGTGACGCGGTGGAAGAAAAAATCTCGCTATCCGAACGGTTCGGACTTTGGCTGTCGTTTCGGCCTTTTACCCAGGAACAATATCTGGAAGTTGCCCGCTACTGGATGAACCGTCTGGGCGTAGACTTCCGCAATGACGAAGCATGGCGCCAGGAAGCCTTGCGGTTTGCACTCTATCGCGGCTCCCGCAGTGGCCGTGTCGCACGGCAGTTCGTCAATCACTGGGCGTCGGCATGAATGACACCTTCACTTGCGCCAGCACTTGGCCGCCGTCATGGTCGAATCGGCGGGCAGATTGGTGACCCCCCGAACCCCCAGTTGATCGATCACGAAAGTACCGCAGGCATCGCCAGCCTGACGTGATCCTGGGCTGGGTTGTGCCTGAAGGGTAAAGCTGTTGGCGCTCGAAGCAGCGACGGATACACGATATCGATTACCGCCGGTGTACATGGGGTCAGTCCCATAACCCAGCGCCGTCATATTGGCAGCATAGTGGTTATAGGCGCCGAAATAACGCTCTTGCCGTGCCTGCGCCTGCAACAGCAACGTCTTGGCCTCGGTGCGACCGGCACGTCGGATTTGTTGCGTGTAGGCCGGATAGACCACCGCCGCGAGTAGGGATACGATGGATACCGCAATCAATAACTCGATCAGCGAGAACCCGCGGCCTCCGGATAGCGCCCCGCCGGCAGTGAATCCGCTTCGCAGGCAATAATCACCTGTAGGGACCTCCATCACCGTTCTTCTCTCCAGAAGATATTTTTCAACAACCGCGCCGGTCCATCACGACACTCCGTACCGACACAATCCTGGGTGCAGCCTTCTCCCGAACAAGGCAGGAAGATCCGTTTGAACTCGGGGGCAATACCTCCTTGTCCCAAGGTCAACACACGGTCTTCCAGCAGGGTATCACCATCACCATCGAGATCACTCGGTGGCGTGCCATCCTTCAGACTGACTGCATACAGGCGGTTGACGCCAGATGCGCCACACGATGAAAGTGATGGCTCGAAAGTGGTGAAATAAACCGTCCCACCAATACTGCGTGCTTCCGCCAAGACCTTTTCACCCGTGACACTGAGTGACAGACGCCAGCCGGATTTCGCCGCCAACTTGGCCAGTTCAGCCTTTTTGTCGCTTCCCTGACCAATCAGGTTAGCAGTTGCGTCATACAAATCCGTTTCACTCAGCGTCGTCCATCCAGACGGTGCACCGACAGCAGGCTGCGTGTCGAACACAGTGTAGAAACGGTCATTGATGGTTCGGTTGAGCGGATGGGCGCGGTAGCCCGAACCGATCGATATGGCAAGCGCCAGGCTGTCATCCTGCCGTTTCAGCCGCGCCACACTGGGCGGATAATAGAAACGTCGATGGGTCGATGAGGTTGCACCGCCGAAATCCGCCAGACGCGTCACCGTATAGGCACCGGCCGTTTTGAGATCGGCGCCTTCAGCAATATCCACCCGCCATAGCTGTCCCCCCATGTCACCAAAATACAGACGATCGGCAAAATGGTTGCCGTCCGAGTCGATCGCTCGCACGCCCGAGGGAATGCTGTAGATCATGTTGGCAGCACCGACAGTGTAATCGCTATGATTTGGCCCGATCGATGCGATGAAGGCGCCAGTTTCTGCGTCCACGATATAGACACCCAGGCCCTCGGTATCCGCTGAACGGGCCGTATTGACCGTGTCTTCGGCAGTATCGTATCCACCCGTGAATACCAGCACCTTGTGCGGGCTGCCGTTGTCATCCAATGTCAGCAGCGTCATCTTGGACCAGCTCTGTCCAAGGTGTTCGAAATGTGTCGAACCCGCGTCGATACGCCATTTCAACCTAGGCGATTCTGGGTCGGTGACATCCAGCGCATAGAAATGTTTGCCACCTCGACGCAGTCCAAAGTAGAGATAGACATGCTCGCCGCTGCCACTGATCTCTCCATCCTTGTTGGCATCATTGAACCAGGCGGACAAGGTGCCATCGATGCCGTAGATATGGTTACCTGTATCACTGTTCACGGCCATCGCCCGCAAATTACCAATCAGGTGATAAGGCATGAAGGCAAATTTTTCGACACCGCCCGAGGTGTCGCTGGTGTTGACATCGATGGCGTGCAAATAACCCTGGTTGGTGGCGGCATACAGAATCTTGCCGATACTGCCGCCATAATCGATGACGATCGGCTTGGCGTGCAAGGGGTCATGCATGCGCTGCGAGCGTGCCCAGTCGATGAGGTTGTCCCGCTCGGCATCGGTTGCACTGTCGGGGAGTCCCATCAACGTTCGTGTCAGACTGGTGTTGCTGCTCAGCATTTCTGAACTGGTCAGATCGATGCCGCCTGCCGGTATATTCGGCGAGGTATTGACGTAGATATTCCGGTCAGCGGGGATCAACCGTGCAACCGCTCCGCCGCTGGCAATATCGTTGCCATCGGCCGTCAGACTCCAGTAACTGCGCACGCCCGATGTCAGCTCGCCACTGTCATCCACGGCCAGGTTACCATCCAGGCCTTCGAGACCATCACGACCAATGGTGTAGCCCTTGATGTTGCCCGCCCAGGCGCGAGTCGCACTGGCGCGAAATAGTGCCAGATAGACATCTTCATTATGCGAGAGACGCTTGCGGTCGACCGATGTGACGATACCGGTAAATGTACGGGTATTGGCACTTTCCGCGGCAATGGCTGCCTTCATGGCGCGTACCAGCGAGTCGGTGCTGTCAGCCTCGCCGAAAAACCCCTTGCCGGCTTCTGCGATCCGCCTCAAATAGTTCTGCGATTCGGTCGCACCTGTTCCGGTCAGACCGAAGCCGATGGTATAGGTTTTGACCGTGCTGCCCGGGACGCCGGGAATCTGGTCCACCGTACTGAGAAAATGCGCCAGCTCAGGGCCACAGTTACCGTACAGGTAACTACCCGGACTCTGATTGAAAATGCTCTCGCTCAAGTCTTCGCAGTCGATGTCATGACGCGTTAGATTCGGAGCAGAAGCATCCGTTTTGACGGCATTGAGACCCCGCGCGATCAGATCACGAATTCTGTAGGGTCCCCGAGCTCGTCCATTGTTCCATTTCCTGCCCGTATCCGTGCTGTTTTTCGACGGTGCGCCATCGGAAAGCAGTACGATCATATTGGCACCACACTGGGATATCGGCGAGGTATAGCGCCGGTCGTCCTGATTGTGATATTCCCGCAACCATCGACATTCCTTGTACTCGTCGTGACCGCCGACACATTGTGTCTCCGTACCCGGATTTTCGCAGTACGCCAGATTTTTCCAGCTGAGACATTCGGTATTGGTGGCGTCGGCCCGCTGACAACACTTGTGATGATTGCTGTTGAACCAGGTACCGCCGGAAGATCCCGGTCCATTGAGACAGGCGCTGACAACCGGATAGGTCCAGCCAGGTGAATTACAGACATCCACCTGCTGATCAGTGCAAGGCTCCGCCGGAATCACTTTGCAATCGAGATATTCCGACGGAATGCTGGCGCAGTGGTTTGTACCACCACTGATGGAATCATCATCACACCAACGCTCGGACACACCATTGCCAAGCGGTGTATCCAGCGGCACTGGCCGGTTGATCACGGACTTGCTGCCGGTATAGGAAGCCGGATTGGCAGCTTTCCAGTTACCACCGGTGTAATGAGGCGGCGTGCTGCCGGTATTCCAGTGACCAAAATTGCCGTCACGCCCCCATTGGAGCTTATCCCCTCGAAAATACAGGGCCGCTTCATACAAGGCGTCGACCGTCGGCGTCTTGCCCACCGCGTGATCCGACCGAACCATATTGATCAGCGCCTCGCGAACGGACGTTCCCGGCGGAATCGAGGCATCGAGATCGTGTGCCTCGGCATCGATGCTGGCCACCGGAAACTTGATACCATTGCCGCGCCAGCGGCCAAAATTGACATAACCTGCATTGATATCGATACCCGAGGAAGTCAGTACCCGTTCGACTGCTTCCCGCAGGCTTTCCAGCTTGGTTCGGGAAGGATTGGAGGGCGTCGCCTCATCCATGCTGCCGGAAGTATCGAGCACGAACAGGACATTCGGTTTGCCGCCGGTGATACCGGGATTGTCGAACACCTCGATATCATCGCCACAGACAGGCCCTGCCAATATACCGGCCAGTAACAGAATCCATTTTTTCATTGGTTTGAACCTCATGCCTCATTCACTTCACGGGCACGGCGTCACAGCCGCGAGATCCACTGCAGGACCTTGCAGATAACCGCCCATGACAACCCGGGACGTTGCACCGGAAACCGGGTTGCTGGCATCACCGTAAGCCGTGAACAGCGCAAAACCACCCATATCGGCCTCGGCACTCTCATCGGCATCCATGCCACCGCCCATGCCGACATTCCCCTCCCCACCGAAACAGATCGTTGCGACCACATCGAGATCCTGATCGGTGGTATCGAAATCCGCGCTTTTGTCGATACGCCGAACCTGGGAATGGTCCACGCCAGAACCCCCAAGCAAATCACCAATATTCCAGACACTCTGTACTGCCGAATCGGCTGCCGTGAATACACGCTTTTTCATACGCAGCCCGGCGGACATCTTGGCCTGGCTCGAGACGTTGGCATACAGTGTCGCCCCCAGACCGGCCATGACGATCACCAACGCCAGCACGCTGATCAACACATAGCCACCATTTTCCGGCGGCGAACGATGTACTCTCATCCCGTGCACCTATCCGGCCTCCGGCGCGTTTCTGAAATAGACGGCATAACTGAAGGTTTTCGGCGCCAGTTCACCTGCCTGCACAGTGAAATCGATTCGCGCCGAACGTACCCGGGTCCAGTCGGTCACAGCCGCCGCCCGCCGGTATTGGTCCACCGAACCATTGCCACTGCTGTCCTCGCCATACCAGACCGACATACCCAGCACGCGCAACTGACTATTGCGCGGCCCTTGGGCATTCCCTACCAATGAATCCGTATCACGCTCAACTGGCGCCCCAGCCACAACCTCATCGACACATTCGAGCTCATGGTTGCCGTTGACCCGAAACGTGGCGCTGTATTGAACACCATCGAGATTGGCTTGCCTGCCCAGGCAACGGTAAATACCCGTTCCGCCCATGAAACGGATCGAGATACTGTCACGCGGCAAAGCAGCCATTGAACTGGTCGAACCATCCAGGTTGTAGCGGGTCACATTCGCAAAGGTTGACTGCTGGCCATAAACAACCTGCTCGGCTGCCGTGAAATTCCCGCTCCCAACGGCATTTGGCCTGAACACATCTGCTTTGGAAACCAGCATCGTGCCGTTCACTTGCATGGAGGCATAACCCGCCTGCCGCAAAATCCCGGTGAGCAACGTTCCGGTATAGCGAAAACTGTCTTGAAAATCGGTCTGGGATTTCTGGATTCGATAGGTTTTCTTGAAATTCAAATAAAGCGAACCCACTGCGCCAACGAGCAACAGACCGATCACCATCACGATCATCATCTCGATCAGGCCAACACCACGCTGACAATCCGGCAATGACTCTCCAGCCCGACGCGCATCCCAATACCCGCCCACAGAGCGCCGGTTAACTACTCGCGCAACACAAAGGTGATGATTCATGGACGCACCAAAACCTGATAACTGGCAGTAGCGATCCCTGCGCCATAACGGGTCTCATTACCCCCCAGCGTCATCGATTTTTCATTCCACGAAACCACGACCCGAAATGATGGCGGCAATGCAGATCCCAATCGCTGAATACGCATCGTTCCTCCCGACATCATCTTTCCCAGTTGATCGCCCAGCGTGTGAAGATCGAACGCCGCCATCTCTTCAGTGCTGCAACTCCCGGTAGCCTGACAATCACGGGTTGCCGACACCAGCACATCCGCTCCCACACCCGACAACGCAGTCGCATTGAGTGAATCGACAACGATATCCATGGGATCAGGCAACGAAGCCGACTTCCAGAACCCCGGATTTGCCTTCATCATCGAAGCCAGATTCTCGACTGCCAGTGCCGCCCGGCTCTGGGCATCGGCATTCAACGTCTGATTGATCGACAACGACTGCAATTTAGCCATCCCCAACAGCGCCAGCGTCGCAACCACCATGCTCACCAATACCTCGATGAGACTGGTGCCGCGCTGCCCATGACGCACCAATGACGCCGCTTGCCATCGATCAGTTGCAAGTAATGTCATTGCCATTCCCATCATCCACCAAACCATTCTCGGGGTCATCGGTATCGACAGCCATTTGCACGCTACCGGTTCTCGACAGCAATATCGCCCGCGCCTTGCCATGTCCATCACACAGCCGAAAAAGCAAAGGCTGCGCGAACCCGTACCGATTGAAATCCACTTGTGCAACCTCTGTCACATTATCGATCGCAGTCAGGTTACCACCAGTATCCAGCGGGGGATGCAACCGCAACACCGTGCCCCCGCCTCTGACCAGTACCACCCAACCACGAGCCCAGTTATTACCCCAATCAGGCTGGCATCCAGAACTGTTACCAATACAAATACGCGTCCACCCGCCAACCTTCGCAGCCTCACTGCGCGCAAAGCGCAAATCGGTGCGCAGCTCATCGATCTGGGCGATACTGTTATTTCTAACAGTAAAATCCCTGAATCCAGGCAGGGCGACACTCATCAGAATCGAAAGCACCCCCAGCGTCACCAGCAACTCGATCAGAGTCAGCCCTTTTTGTTCTGTTCTCATTATTGTTCGCTGTGTACGGGATTGCCGCACTACTCCCGAGTTATCTCATGCCCCAAACTACTTCATCACATGCGGGAAAGGAGTAGATCGAGTTTGCGTTTTTGCCGCATCACAGCCGACCAGAGAAAAATTCCAGACGAGCGGCGTATAAATCCGTAAACCACCATCATTAACCCGGATTTCTCA
>CAZTJP010000066.1:0-9954 GCA_964613895.1 uncultured Thiotrichales bacterium
TTTACCGTAACTTCATTCTCGAATACTGATCGAGATCAATAAAAGATGCAGTTTTCAGCAGGCCAGCCTGCATTTCTCACCGGGTCACATAGCGAGGCCGTTCAATGCACCGCATTGGGCGGCCGCAGTCGTGATTCGGTGAGAAATGCGGGCTGACTTGAAATTCAACCATCATGCAACCATACCAAATTCATCCGGGGGAATAGGCCACAACCATCATCCACATGTGTCAGGCTTATTTTCCCGGTCGACGAAAATTCTGAACGAGCAACCAGGAACCAAACCAGGAGAACACCATGACTACCCGACAAATCGAACGCAACGACCTCAAAAGCTATCTCGACGGATTCAGCACCATCATGCCCACCGAACTGGTCGAGATCGAAGTCGCCGCACTGGACATTGGCGACCAGATCGAAGCGGAATGGGCACCCCTGAGCGGCATCACCTATGACCCCAAAGATGATGTCGTCGTTGTCGACATCGACGACGGCGCGGTCGAACACATGATCCGGTCACCCCAGGAGTTCATCGTCGACGAAGACGACAATGGCATCCACAGCTTCAGCGTCCGTGATGCCGACGGGCGGCTTCACATCATCAAACTCAAAGCGCCCAAGGCGCTGCCAAACGCCTGATCCGACACGCCACCTCGGAACCAGCCCGGCGGGCATTGGTCGTGCACGGATGTTGGCCGCAGGGATAGCCTGCGGGATGTGCAGCGAACGTCGTGGTTGCCTTCCATGGCACTGGATTCCGGCGTCCATGCCGGAATGACGCCGCTTGGACGGAACCCGAATTTCTCACAGGGTCACGGCTGCGACCCTGTGAGATGTCCGGGTTAACAACCAAGACTCGGGTTTACATTTTACCCCTTGGCATGCAAGATACCTGCCTCGCCCAGGACCCTCGCGCCAAACTCACCCTGCGTAACAAAACCCGATACCCGATCATGCCCGAGGCCCCATCCGAACACGACGAAACCGTCAGCCTGGTCATTCCGCTCTACAACGAGGCCGAAAACATCCAGGCGCTGCTCAAACGCGTCCACGAAGGACTCATCGGGCTCGATTACCCCTGGGAAGTCATCCTGGTCGATGACGGCAGCTCCGACAACACAGCCAGAACCCTGGACGGTATCATTCACGACTGCCCTGCCTACGTCCGCATCGTCTCGCTGCAACGCAACTTCGGACAAACCGCTGCGATGCAAGCCGGCATCGACCTGGCCCGCGGCAGCCTCATCGTCACCCTCGATGGCGACCTGCAGAACGATCCGGCGGACATCCCCGCCATGATCGAAGCACTGAAAAAACGCGACCTCGACCTGCTGCAAGGCTGGCGTGTCAACCGGCAAGACAAACTGCTGTTGCGCAAAATCCCCTCGCGCATCGCCAACTGGCTCATCGGCCGGGTCACCGGACTGCGGCTCCACGACTACGGGTGCAGCCTCAAGGTCTATCGTGCCGACATTCTCCATCAGATCCGACTCTATGGCGAAATGCACCGTTTCATACCCGCCTGGGTTGCTGCTGTGACACCGCCAAGCCGCATTGGAGAAATGCCCGTCTCGCACCACCCCCGTCTGCACGGCGACTCCAAATACGGCATCGGGCGCACCACCCGGGTCATCATCGACCTGCTCACGGTGCTGTTCTTCCTGCGTTTTCGCGCCCGGCCCGGCCACTTTTTCGGTGGCATCGGCCTGATCATGGGCGCCATGTCGTCCCTGATTCTGGCCTGGCTGGCAGTGGTCAAATTCGTGCTTGGAGAAGATATCGGCTCACGCCCCCTGTTTCTGGTCGGTGTCGTACTCGCCATTGCCTCGGTCCAGTTTCTGACCACCGGCGTACTGGCCGAAATCCTGGTGCGGACCTACCATGAATCGTCCCACCGAACCCCGTTCCTGGTCACCAACGCCAAACCCGATGCGCACCAGCAAAGCGGCCCCGACTGGCACCCACCCGGCGACGCTGGCGAACGCTGTGAGCTGACATGAGTGACCGCCTGGCGCATCCGGCCATGCCCTGGCTGGTACTGCCGTTGCTGCTCGGTGCCTGCTTTTTCCTCGGCTTGGGCGCACTGCCGCTATTCGACGTCGACGAAGGCGCCTTCAGCGCCGCCAGCTGGGAAATGCTGCAACGCGGTGACTTCATCACCCCCTGGCTCTACGACGAACCGCGTTTCGACAAACCGATTTTGATCTACTGGTTGCAGATCGCCAGCATCCACCTGTTCGGCATCCACGAATGGGCCTTTCGCCTGCCATCGGCAGTGGCCGCCACCCTTTGGGTCTTGGCCATTTTCGCTTTCACCTGGCGCTGGCTCGATCCATCCCGCGCCCTGCTGGCCAGCGCCATTGCCACCACTTCGGCCGGTGTTTTCCTGATCGGGCACGCCGCTACGGCGGACGCACTGCTGAATCTGTTTTTCGCGCTGGCGCTGCTGGACATGTTCAACTATCACCAGCAACGGCGCAGCCAGATCCTTTATCGCGTCTATTTATGGATTGCCCTGGCGGTGCTGACCAAGGGGCCGGTGGGCATCTTCATTCCCCTCATGGTCAGTTTCCTGTTCTATCTGGTCGAGCGCGATCTGGCAGCGTGGCTGAAAGCCATCTTCAACCCGCGCGGCTGGCTGATGCTGGTGGTGATCGCCCTGCCCTGGTATGTGGCCGAATATCTTGCCCAGGGACAGGCTTTCATCGACGGTTTTTTTCTCAAGCACAATATTGGCCGCTTCACCAATACCATGGAAGGTCATGGCGGCGTGCGGTACTACTATCTGATCGTTGTCTTTTTGGTGGTGATGCCCTTTGCCGGTCTGCTGCTCGCGACGTTGGGGCATATCAAAAACTTCTGGCGAAACAGTCTCAACCGGTTCCTGCTGATCTGGTTTCTGTTTGTGCTGGCTTTCTTCTCGTTTTCACACACACAGCTTCCGCACTACATCCTGTATGGATGCACACCACTGTTCATTCTGATGGCGGACAGGCTCAAACAAAGACCCAATCCGTGGCTGCTGACACTCCCAGCGGTAGTGATTGCCCTGCCGTTGCTATTCCTCCCGGAAATCGTCGCCCAGGCCGTCACCAACACAACCGATGCGTTTCAACAGGCTACGCTGACACTGGCACAGAAAAATATCGCACCCACTTACCGCCCGTTTGCGCTGTTACTGGTGCTGAATATCGCCACCGGCCTGTGGCTGGCACGCCGCTATCCCACCGGCTGGACACTGGTCGCCGGACTCGGGCAGGCACTGTTTCTCACCGGCGCGCTGTTGCCCGTGGTCGCCAACACGCAACAGGTTCCGGTTCGCGAAGCAGCCGCCAAAGCCCGTGCCCTGGACCGGCCCACCGTCATGTGGCACGCCCATCTGCCGAGTTTCGAGGTCTATCGTCAACGCATCACGCCCCGGCGCGAACCGGAGCCCGGCGAACTGGCGCTCAGCCGAGTTGGGCATTTCGATGATCTGCCCCACCGAGTCCTGTACCAGAAAGGTGGCGTGGCGCTGATCGAACGGATCCAAACGCCATGAACGCCAACACTTTCTTTCGGCACTCGGGCTGGCAATGGGTACCGCCAATCATTCTGCTGGCGCTGGCGGCGATCATTTGGCTTTCTGGTAGCAATCAGTGGCTATTCATCCACCTCAACCAGCTCGGCGCCAAGCTGCCCGATGCGCTGTGGGCATTCACTACCATCTGGGGCGATACCCTGTTGATCAGCGCCAGCCTGCTACCCTTCACCCGGCGAGACCCCAAACTGCTGTTGGCCATCCTGATTGCCGCTTTGCTCGGTGGGCCGCTGGTGCACGACCTCAAGGTCTGGTTCGATCAGCCACGTCCTCCGGCCGTACTGGCTGCCGATCAGTTCCATTTGATCGGTCATCCACTCAAACGTTTCAGCTTTCCCTCCGGCCATTCATTCACAGCATTCACGATCGCCGCCATCTGGATATTCCACCGCAGCCAGGCGACAGCTACCCGGCTGGCATGGCTGCTGTTCGCCTTTGCCGTGGCGCTGAGCCGCGTGATGGTTGGCGTACACTGGCCGGTCGACATCCTGGTCGGCAGTGCGCTGGGCTGGTTGACGGGCATCGCCAGTGTGCGGGTCGCCCACTGGTTCCAATGGGATCAGACACTCATTGGCCAACGGTTTCTTCTGCTGCTTTTCCTGCTGGTCGCGATCAATCTCTGGGGAGAACACAATGGCTATCCCCGGACTTGGTGGCTGCTGGATACCGTGTCTGTGGTCACCGCAGTTTTCACGCTGGCTTTTTTGCTGGATAGTTGGCTTTCCCGCAAACAATCCGGATCAACGGCTGACCACTGACAACTCGGGCTGAAAATGATCCTGCGCCATCAGTTCGCGAAAAGCCTCGGCTGAGACCGGCGGGCTGAAATAGTAGCCCTGAATCAGATCGACGCCCCGCTGACGAAGAAACGCCAGCTGCGTTTCATCTTCGACGCCTTCCGCGACAATATCCAGCCCCAGACTGTCACCCATCGCAATAATGGCTGAAACCAGCGCTTCATCGCTGCGGTCGTGGCCAATGTCGTTGATGAAACTGCGGTCGATCTTGAGCACCTGTAACGGGAACTTCTTCAGATAACTCAACGATGAATAACCGGTGCCAAAATCATCCAGCGCGAGTTGGATGCCGCGTTGCCTCAACGCATCCAGAATATTCAGCGGATCCTGTGAATCCTGAATCAAAAGGCTCTCGGTGATCTCCAGCTTCAGCGTCGCCGGCTCCAGTCCACTGACCTCCAGAGCCTCATCGACACAGGCCAGCAGATTGCCGTTTCGAAACTGGCGGGATGAAGCGTTCACCGACACGAATCGCCGACCATTCGGGGTTTCCGGCCAGGTCACTGCTTCCCGGCAGGCGGTTTCCAGCACGAACTGGCCGATCTCCTGAATCAACCCCGCACTTTCGGCAATGGGAATGAACTTGTTGGGCGGCACTTGGCCGAGTACCGGGCTCTTCCAACGTACCAGCGCTTCGGCACCGGCGACGTGATGGCCATGACCATCGATCCGCATGATCGGCTGATAGACAACCGAGATCTCATGATTGGCCAACGCCCGGCTCAGGTGGCTGGCGATTTCGACACGCTCCTCGGCGTCGTTGCGCATTTCTCGGGAAAAGAACTGGTAGCCGCTGCGGCCCTGACGTTTCGCCTCGTACATTGCCGTGTCGGCACTCTGCATCAGGCTTTCCACATTGTCACCGTCGCCGGGAAAGATACTGATCCCGACGCTTGTGGTGGTATGGATCTCGCGCTCACCGACCGCAAACAGTTTTGAAAAGGCCTTGACCAGTTTTTCCGCCACCACACCAGCCTGATCCGGCGTTGCCAGTTCTTCGAGCAATACCAGAAATTCGTCACCCCCCAGGCGTGCGGGCGTGTCGGACTCTCGCAACACCTTGCGGATCCGATTGGCAGCCTGTTTGAGCAATTCGTCTCCCGCCCGATGGCCAAGACTGTCATTGATACTTTTGAAATTATCCAGATCGAGAAACAGCAGCGCCGCATATTTTCCCGAACGGCGACTGCGCGCCAGTCCTTCGCGAATATGCGAAATCATGAAATGGCGATTCGGCAGACCGGTCAGTTGATCGATATTGGCCTGCCGTCGCAGTTTCTGCTCGTACTGATGACGCTCGGTGATATCCAGGGCCGTGACAACGATGATCGGCGGCTCTTCCTGCCGCGACAACTGAAAGCGCATTTCCACCGGATAAGTTTCACCACTGCGGCAACGGTGGGCGCCGCGATGGAATACGAAATCCCTGGTTCCACCGCGGATTGGCTGCAATAACTGCTGAACCTCACGCTCGCTGTGCTGATCGAGAATATCCGGCAGACGCTTGCCCAACAGCTCCTGCTCCGTATAACCCAGGTGTTCTAGCGCACGCCGATTGACCTGGATGAAGCGCAGCGAACCGGCCTCGACCACATAGATCTCGTTTGAACTGTCGTTGAGAATCCGACCCAACCGATTGTCGAGCCGGTTTTTTTCCTGCTCGAGATCCTGTAGCAGTTTTTCGTTTTCGTATCGCAGCCGCAACGACGACGACAGCGTGCGGCTGAAGGTTGCGCCAAAACGCACGAAGATGAACATCAGAATGATTACCAGCAGACCGATGCCAATCTGCAACTCTCCGCCTGCCAGCAACGACTGAACCGCCATCGGCCCCATCAGGTTGACGACATAGATCGCCAACGAGACAAAATCGTGCAACGTCACCAGCGCACCGGCACTGATCCCGATCAGCAGCGACAGGGTAAAGGCCTGATAGCCATCCATCTGACCGTTCCAGAAAAGCGCAGTCACGCTGCCCACGATGGCACTACTGAAAAACACCGCAACACGGAACCGGCGTATCCACTTCGACAGTGATGCAGCGGGATTCGGATCACGCTGATAACCCCGGACCACCAGTGCGCGCGCCAGTGCCGATACGCTCAACAACCCGTACCAACCCGCCAGCAGATGCCAATCGACATGATTGCGCTGCACCCAGGCATAAACCGCACCGACCACCAACAGCGTCAATACGGCGACCGGGGCGCTTTCGAACATCAGATCCGTGCGTTTCATTCGCACCCGTTGCTCCACGATGTCGGTATCGTGGCTCGGAAACGTGGTATTTGCTTTTTGCATGCCGATCCTGTGACAACCCGATTATTTTTACGGGTTATCGGCAGCACGCCGAAAAACTTGAGGCCGGAAAGGTCAGCTTTCGCTGAAATCGAAACTGTCGAAGAACAACTGCGCCTCTGGCAAACCGTGGGATTCGAATGTCTTGCGGCCAGCCTCGATCATCGGCGGCGGCCCGCACATGTAGACATCGAAGGCAGAAAGATCCGGGTGGGCGGCAACCACCGCTTCGTGCACCCAGCCGGTTTGCCCCGACCATTCCGAGTCCGCTCCCGGCTCGGAGAGCACCGGGATGAAATCGATCCAGTCATGCTCGCTGGCCCACTGGTCGGCAAGCTCGCGCATGTACAGGTCGGGCACGTCACGCACGCCCCAGAACAGCTCGATCGGACGATCGAGCCGGATTTCGATCGCATGTTCGATCATTGCCTTGCAGGGTCCGAAACCGGTGCCACCCGCCATCATGATGATGGGCCGGGTCGAGTCCTCCCGCAAATAGAATCCGCCATGCGGCCCTTCGATGCGCAGCAAGGTGCCCGGCTTCATTTCATGGAAAACCTGATGGGTGAAATAGCCACCGGGCACTTCGCGAATATGCAGCGTCAGAAATTCATCATCATGCGGGGCATTGGCAACGGAAAAGGCGCGCCGGCGTCCGCCCGGCAACAGGATTTCGATATATTGACCGGCGAGAAACTGCATGCGGTTGGTTTCCGGCAGCTTGAGCTTGACCAGCATGACATCGTGGCTGAGCTTTTCCAGCGCCTCGACGCGGGCAGGAAAGATCTTCGCGGGAATGGCCTCCTCATCGAGCACCACTGCGTCGATGCGCAAATCGGACAGCGGCCGCGCCGAACAAAGCAGCACCTTGCCCGCTTCCACCTTACCTTGCCTGACTGCTCTGGGTTCCCTGCCTGCGTAACCTGTCTCACCTTCCAGTATGGTCGCCGCGCAGGTGCCGCAAGTGCCATTCCGACAACCATAGGACAGATTGACGCCAGCACGAATGGCGGCATCGAGTATGGTTTCTTCCGGCTGCACTTCGAAGGTCTGACCGTTCGAGGCCACTGTAACGGTATAGGTTTGGTTGTCTTTCACTGCAATCCTCTTTCAATCGATACCCAATTCCTGCCATAACTGATCGACCCGCGCCTTGACCTTTGGATCCATGCGAATCGGCGTACCCCATTCCCGCGTGGTCTCGCCGGGCCATTTATTGGTCGCATCGAGCCCCATCTTGGAACCCAGACCGGAAACCGGCGAGGCGAAGTCGAGATAGTCGATCGGTGTATTTTCAACCAGTAGTGTGTCGCGAGCGGGATCCATCCGCGTAGTCATGGCCCAGATCACGTCTTCCCAGCGCCGTACGTCGATATCATCATCGACCACGATCACGAACTTGGTATACATGAACTGCCGCAAGAATGACCAGACACCCATCATCACCCGCTTGGCATGACCGGCATACTGTTTCTTCATGCTCACCACGGCGACACGATAGGAACAGCCTTCAGGCGGCAGATAGAAATCGATGATCTCCGGAAACTGCTTTTGCAGGATCGGCACGAATACTTCATTGAGCGCCACGCCGAGCACCGCCGGTTCATCCGGTGGCCGGCCAGTGTAGGTGGAATGATAGATCGGCGCCTGTCGCTGGGTGATGCGCTCGATGGTGAACACCGGAAACCGCTCGACCTCGTTGTAATAGCCGGTATGGTCGCCGAACGGGCCTTCGTCCGCCATGTCATCCGGGTAGATATGACCTTCGAGAATGATCTCCGCCGAGGCCGGCGCCTGCAAGTCACTCAACTGGCATTTGATCAGCTCGGTACGTGACCCGCGTAACAATCCGGCAAAGGCGTATTCCGACAGCGCATCCGGAACCGGCGTCACCGCCGCCAGAATGGTGGCTGGATCTGCGCCCAGCACGACACTGACCGGAAAGGGTTCGCCGGGATGGGCGCGCTGCCAGTCACGAAAATCGAGCGCGCCGCCGCGGTGCGCAAGCCAGCGCATGATCACCCGGTTGCGGCCGATGACCTGCTGGCGGTAGATGCCCATGTTCTGGCGTTTCTGGTTGGGGCCGCGCGTCACCACCAGTCCCCAGGTGATCAGTGGAGCGGCATCACCGGGCCAACAGGTCTGGATCGGATAGTTGGCGAGATCGATATCGTCCTGTTCGATCACCACCTCCTGACAGGGGGCCTTCTTGACCACTTTGGGCGCCATATCGAGCACCTTTCTGTAGAGTGGCAGCGTTTTCCAGGCCTCCTTGATGCCCTTGGGCGGATCGGGCTCCTTCAGAAAGGCGAGCAACTTGCCCACCTCGCGCAGACTGGCCACGTCATCCTCGCCCATGCCCATCGCCACCCGTTTGGGTGTGCCGAACAGGTTGGTCAGCACGGGAATGGAAGCGCCTGCTGGCTGCTCGAACAGCAGCGCCGGGCCGCCCGCACGCAACGTCCTGTCGCTGATCTCCGTCATTTCCAGCACGGGAGAAACCTCGGTCCGGATGCGTTTGAGTTCGCCCTGGTTCTCGAGTTGCTTGAGAAAATCCCGCAAGTCCCTGTATTTCATGATATCGACGCGTTCGTGTATCACCCAATGGTACACGCACCGCCCATTCAGCGTCGATTCATGGCCTATACGTCAGGATTCTCCTGAATCGAGAGAGCGCCTTCGACAAAACCGGGAGGTCATCATGAACCGCATCGCACTTTACGCCAGCTTGCTCGCTGGCATGGCCATCCAGGCCAACGCCGATTCATGGCGTCCAATCGCCAGTATCGGCTACGATGCCGGTGGCGAGAAGCTGGGCACCGTATTCTTTGCTGACGGCACCAGAGAACACGTGCATGCCAACCAGGGCCTGCATCTGGCCGGCGGCGTCGCCATTCCTCTGCTCTCCGGCCTGCAACTGCAATCCACACTCGGTTTTCAGACCGCCGGTTCCAGCGGCGACAATGGAGAAATGACCTGGCAGAGTTTTCCCTGGGAAACCACCTTGGCCGCACAACTCGGCAATGTCACCATCGGCGGCGGCGTGATCTACCACCTGAGCCCCGAGTTCACGACCCACGGCGCGCTGGCGAATCTGGGCAATTTCCGCTTCGATGACACGCTTGGCTATCAGGCGCAGATCGCCTGGTCACCCGCTTCACGCAGCCAGTCCGGCCAGTACCAGCTCGGGGTGCGTTATTCGGCAGTGGAATTCACGCTGAACGACACGACCATCAATGGTGATTCGACCGGCCTGTTCCTGAAGTATCTGTTCTGATCT
>CAZTJP010000067.1:0-9949 GCA_964613895.1 uncultured Thiotrichales bacterium
TCGGGTTAGTGTAACCACTCGGCTCACCACTGAAATGCGCCATCGGCTGGTATCGAAGCCCGGCCGATGGGCGGACTGCTACATTTCCTCGGCGATCAGTTCGACCCGACGATTCTTGGCGCGACCACGCGCGGTGGCGTTCGAGGCGATCGGCTCGGATTCCCCCTTGCCGGCGTACTGCATGCGCGAGGGATCGACACCGCGGCTGGCCAGGTATTCGGCCACGGCCAGCGCCCGGGCTTCGGACAACCGTTTGTTGGCAGCGGCACTGCCGGTGTTGTCGGTATGACCGATGAGCGTGATGCGGATATTGGGATATTGCTTGAGATTGTCGGCCACCACGTTGAGGATCGATTTCGCTTCACCGGTCAGTCGGGCCGAGCCGATCACGAAATTGACGCCTTCGAGGATGCCGGAGAACTTCTCCGCTACCGATGGTTGGGGTGCCGGCACTGTGGGTGCGGGCGTTGCGGCCGGCGCTGGAGGAGGCGCTACGCTGCCGCTGCAACCGCGGTTGTCGACCAGCGCGCCCGGCGGTGTGTCGAGGCACAGATCGAGATTGTCGATCACGCCGTCGCCATCGGCATCGAAGGTTTTGGGGTCCGGTTTCGGCAGTGGTGCGGCGTTGCTGTCGTCCTGCAAGGCGGCGGGTGCCTTATGGGGCTTCATCGGACAGCCATTGACGCCGACGCCAACACCGGGCGGTGTATCGGGGCAGCGGTCCACATGGTCGTCGACGCCATCGTTGTCCTTGTCGATCACCACCGGCTTTTTCGGCAACGCCGTTGGGCGTCCGAAACGTTTGATCAGATCGAGCGAGACCATCTGAGCTTCAGGATCATAGTAGTCATACTCGCCGCGCACCGAAAAGCCATTGACCATCTGGTATTCCAGACCCAGCCCGCCGATCAGTCCGGCATCGTTGGTTTTATCGAAGGAAATACCGTTGGCGCTGGTCAGCAACTGGCCGACGCCGAGTTTGCCGTAGGCGGAGAATCCCGGCAGGTTGTTGGGAAACTGGAGCACGGCTTGCAAGCCGTAGACGCGGTAGTCGAGCTGCCCGCGGCCAGCATTGGCGCCGGCGGCACCGGTGGCGTTACCGGTGGTATTGCCCGCGCCATCGATGAATGGAAACGGTGGATCCAGCGTTCCCAGCCCGGTGCCAGTGTTGACGTTGCTGCTGTTGCTGCCATCGGCACCATTGACCGCGCCGTTGTTGCTGACGGAGAGATCCTGGATATCGACATGGCCGAGATCGGCGAACAGGCCTTCGACCGATATGTGATTGGTCAGGTCATAGCCCAGCAGGATCTTGTAGCCCGAGAAGGTGCCCTTGCCGAAGTTGATATTGGGATCCTTGATATCCGGATCGAGCGTCGCCGCGCCGATGCCGATACCGGCATAGAGTTCGCTGTTGCCGGCATGCGCACTGATCGATCCCAGCAGGCTGACAATCGCCAGGGAGGCTGGAATCATCGGGAACAGAAGTCTTTTCGCTGGGTTGGCGTGGTGTTCACCCGGTTTCATTATTGTCTCCAGTTTACTGAGTAAGCAGGCCGGCGGCGTGGGCCATCGGGTCTGGCCCGGATTTTCAGCGGCCTCGCAGGAGGCCCGGTGAGCAGTCCGGGGTCAGCGCTGGCAAGTAATACACGGCAGATGCGGCAAATTCCCGATTTCGTTCACAATTTTGCGTTGGCGTCGGGAATCGGGTGCGATTGTGTGCGCCGGTTCATTAAATTGGAGGGCATTGCCGGCGGCTGGTCAGGGGTTCGAGGTCACGGGTTGTTGGTGGGTGGGGCGGAAGAAGGCGCTGGTGGGCAGCGGTGGATGACGTGATGTTTCTGCAGCGTTTCGAACCAGCGCTGGGCCATCTTGTCGTAACCGGATTGTGCGGGATGGAGGCCGGTGACGTCGTTTTGCGACATGTCGTCGGGGTAGGTCAGTGCGCTGAATTGATCGACGGGCAGTACCTTCGGCCAGTGGGTGGCGACCAGGTTCTCCAGGTTGTGGTTGAAACCCTGGATGATGGCGTTTTGGCCAAACGGGCGGGCGTCGATGATCCTGGCCAGTAGCACCTGGATATTGGTGTGGTGGTCTTTCGACCATTGGTCGATCGTCGTCAGGATATCGTTGACGGCGCTGACATCGGTATCATGGTCGTTGGTGCCGATGTGCAGCAGGATGACATCGGGCGGTGTATCGTTGAGCCAGTAACCGATATTGTTGGCGACTTCCTGGCTTGTGATGCCGGAAATGCCCTGGTGATCGGTATCGGGCAGGTCAGCTGCACTGCCGTTGTGTTCGCCACCCACGAAGTCGAAGGCGTAACCTGCATCACTGAGCAGTTGGTAGAGCTTTTTACGATAGCCGATGGCGTATTCTGCTTCGGGGCCGATGATCAGGTCGCCGGTTTCAGAGTCCTGGGTAACGCTGTCGACACCCCAGGTGATCGAATCACCGAGCGGCATGATGCGCCTCGTGCCGACGATGAAGGTCAGCGTGCCGGTGGCGATACCGCCCGCGCCATCATCGGCCTGGTACTGGAAGATATCCTGGTATCCCTGTTCCTTCGTGGCGGGCGGATGGTAGGTGAATGCTCCGGTCTTGGCGTCGATGTCGAGTGTGCCATGCGGTTCGGTTGCGGGTGGGTCGAGCGGAACTTCCCGGAATGTGACTGTCTGCGCTTCGTTGTCGCTGGCGTTGAGTGTGCCGCTGATGTCGACCGGCTGGGGTTCGAAGTGGCAGTCATTACTCACGACGGGCGGGGTATTGACCGTCAGCGTGACCGTGATCGGGGCGCTGATGCTCTTGCCATCGCTGACGACGTAGGTGAATTGGTCGGTCGTTTCGCTGCCACCGTCGAATTCATAGCGAAAGCTGCCGTCTTCGGCCAGGGTGAATGTGCCGACGTTGTGCTTGGGTGGATCGACCAGCCTGGCGCTGAGCGGGTCGCCATCGGCGTCGTTGTCATTGGCGAGCAGGCCGTTTTCTGCCGTGGTCTCCAATGGTTCGAGCGGCAAACCGATCAGATAGGCATCGGCTTGTCCCGTCGGGCGCTGGTTGGGGGTGATGGTGATCGTGACCTGGGTGATGGTGCTTTCACCGTCCGCATTTTTGGCACGATAGGTGAAGCTGTCGTGGCTGGCGCCGCTATCATCGGGGAGGTAGCGGAATGCGCCGTCTGGCTGAAGCTGAAATTCGCCCTGTTGATGTTGTGGTGGCGTGACCAGTTCGGCGGTCAGCCCGGTGGTTTTGCCGTCATTGTCGTTGGCGAGCACGCCATTGGCCGCCGTCACGTTCAGGGATTCGTCCGTGCTGAACATGGCATAGTGATCATCGACCGCGCTGGGCGGTTCGATGAGTTGTGTATTGCCGACGTCGCAGCCGCTCAGCAGCAGGCCGATGCCGCAGGTTGCAGTCAACAGATTCAGGCCGATCGGGCTTCGACGCCCTTTGGTGATGAAAGCGTGGATACAGGTCATGAAACGGTTCCGGTCAGCGTGTCCAGCGTTTCGGGGGGGTCTTGAGTCCAATGTGCCAGCCCACGAGTTGTCGATATCGTCCGAATATACTACCTGTATCATGGCTCGCAAAGCCCTGGCCCGGATTTCTCCACGGCGAATTTACGTTGACCGATTTCCACCCGCGAATATCCCGGATTTCTCACAGGGTCGCAGTCGTGATCCCGTGAGAAATGCGGGTTAAGCACCTGTCGGGCGTGATCTCCTTTGCCAGCCGGCGTCATTCCGGCATGGATGCCGGAATCCAGTGCCACGGAAGGCAGCCGCGACGGTGGTTCACATCACTGTGGCTGGATGCCCGCATCCTGCGAGGATGACGGACTGGCGCGGCTCCACAAAGCCTGCTGCTGGCGCTGCGACAGCCTGTCTGTGCGGCGGCCTGTCTGATCGTCTGCGAGTCCGGTAAACTTGCGCGTTTCTATCGCAAGATGGGGCGCGACCATCGACCGCATCCTGATCATCCGCAGCAGCGCCATCGGTGATGTCATTTTTGCGTCGCCGCTGATTGGCGCGCTGCGCCGGAAATATCCGCAAGCGCATATCGCCTGGCTGGCCGAGCCGCCGGTAGAGGATCTGCTGCGCCGCCATCCGCAGCTCGATGAGGTGCTGGTGTGGGACAAAGCCGGCTGGAAACGGCTGTGGCGGGCACGTCGTTACCGGACCTTGTGGCGTGCATTTCGGGCATTCGTCGGCCAGTTGCGCAGGTCTCGCTTCGATACCGCGATCGATGCCCAAGGTCTGCTCAAGAGCGGCATCTGGGCCTGGCTGAGTGGCGCGCGCCGGCGCATCGGGCTGGGTTCGCGCGAGGGCAGCGCCCGCTTGATGACCGAAGTGGTGGACAAACCGCGCGACAGTGACCTGATCGGCTCGGAATACCGTCAGCTGGCCAACCATCTGGGGCTGCAGACCGAACCGTTCCCGATGCATGTGGGCCTGTGGCCGGAGGATGAGGCCTGCGTCGAAGCGCTACGCCAACAGCATCGGCTGGACGACGGTTATGCGGTGATCTGCCCGTTCACCACCCGCCCGCAGAAGCACTGGTTCGCCGATCACTGGATCGAGCTGATCGGCAGGTTGCGGCATGACTTCGGTTTACCGGTGGTGATGCTCGGCGGCCCGGCGGACAAACCGGCAGCAGCCGGGATTGCCGCGTATGCCGAGGTGATCGATCTGACCGGCCGGACCCGCATCCCCGAAGCAGCGGCGGTGATTCGTCATTGCCGTCTGCTGGTGGGGGTGGACACCGGGCTGACGCATTTGGGCACGGCTTTCGAGCGACCCACGGTGTGCCTGTTCGGCTCGACTTCCCCTTATCTGCGCACCGACAGTCCGCTGACCCGCGTCATCTGGCATGGCCTGGCCTGTTCGCCGTGCCGGCGCAAGCCGACATGCGGCGGTGCATTCACCTGCATGCGCGAGATCACCCCCGCCGAGGTGGTGCAACAGTGCAAGGCGCTGTTGGAGTCGGCGTCATGAGAGTGCTGCATGTCGAAACCGGCCGGCATCTCTATGGCGGCGCCCAGCAGGTGGTCTATCTGCTGCGCCATTTGCAGGCCGCCGGCGTCGAAAATGTGCTGGCATGCAGCCCCGGCAGCGCCATTGCCGACGCCGCCGCGCCCTATGTGGATGCTATTCGTTGGCTGGACAATGGTCTGAGCGCGCCACGTTCGCTGGCTCGCATGCTGCGCGTCACCCGGCCCGATCTGTTGCACGTGCACAGCCGTCGGCTGGGGGTCGATGGCTGGGGTGGCCGGGTGGCCCGGCGGCAGCGGATTGCGGCCATTGTCTCGCGCCGCGTCGATAATCCCGAAGCGCGCTGGCTGGTGCGCCACAAATACCGGCCTTATGCGCGCGTGATCGCCATCTCGGAAGGCATCCGGCAGGTATTGCTCGCCGAGGGATTGCCGGCCGACAAGGTGGTGACCGTGCGCAGCGCCGTCGATGTTCAGGCCTGTACGCATGATTGTGACCTGGCAGCGTTTCGCCGGACCTTTGGTCTGTCGACGCCAGGGCCGACGCTGGGCGTGATCGCGCAGCTGATCGAACGCAAGGGGCATCGTCATCTGCTGGCGGTGCTGGGAGCACTGGAGCGGGACTGGCCCGACCTGAACGTGCTGTTCTTTGGCCAGGGGCCGTTGCGCGAAGCCTTGCAGCAGCAGATTGCGCAGGCAGGGTTGCGTTCGGTCAAACTGGTCGGGTTTCGTGACGATCTGCTGCGCTGGCTTGGCTGTCTCGATGTGGTGGTCCATCCGGCTGATCGCGAAGGGCTGGGCGTATCGTTGCTGCAAGCGGCTGCCGCGCGCGTGCCGATCATCGCCACCCGCGCGGGCGGTATGCCGGAAATCGTCCACGATGGTGACAATGGTTACTTGATCGATCCTGGCGATACCGCTGCGCTGGAGCGGTCATTGCGGTGTCTGCTGGAGGACGCGGAGTTGCGCCAGCGCATGGGGCAGCGGGGGCGAGAGATCGTCGAGCAGGCATTTTCCACCGAGGTGATGGCGCGCGGCAATCTGGCCGTCTACCGCGAGGTCGTGGGGCAGTGACGCCTTATCGCGCGCTCTATTCGCTGGCGTTGTATTTGCTGTCACCGCTGCAGTTTTGGCGATTGTGGCGGCGGGGCGTAGAATTGCCGGCTTACCGGCAACGCTGGCGAGAGCGGTTGGCGTTCGGTCCCGCGCTGCCGGCAGGCCCGCGGTTGTGGGTGCATGCCGTATCGGTGGGCGAAGTCAATGCCGCCGCGCCGCTGATCGAGCGGTTGCTGGCGCAGTCCGGGACTCGGCTGCTGGTGACCACCACCACGCCGACAGGTTCCGACACCGTATTGCAGCGCTTTGGTGGCCGGGTCGATCATGTCTATTTTCCCTATGATCTGCCGGGCGCCATCCGCCGCTTTCTGCGTCGCGTGCAACCGGCGGCGCTGGTGGTGATGGAAACCGAGCTGTGGCCGAATTGTTTTCATGGCTGTCGGCAACGCGGCATCCCGGTGGTGCTGGTCAATGCCCGGTTGTCCGACAAGTCGCTGCGTGGTTATCGTCGGCTGGCCGCGCTGAGCCGTTCCACGCTGGCCTGCATCGACCGGATCTTTGCCCAGGATCAGGCCGATGCGGAACGTTTCGTGGCGCTGGGCGCGGAGCGCTCACGGATCGAAGTGATCGGCAATCTCAAGTTCGACTGCCGCGTTGCCGATGAGGCCGTGCGGCAGGGGCGGGCGCTGCGGCGTCGATGGCGGGCGCATTCGTTCGTCTGGATCGCCGCGAGTACCCATCCGGGCGAAGAGGCGCAAGTGATCGAGGCACATCGCCGCGTGTTGGCACAGATTGACGATGCCTTGCTGATCATCGCACCCCGTCATCCGGACCGGTTCGATGCGGTGGCCCGGCAGTGTCGCGACAGCGGGTTGAGCTGGGCGCGCCGCACGATGGCCGATCCGGTAACCGAGGTCACCAAGATCTATCTGGCAGATACGCTGGGCGAACTGGATCTGCTCTATGCCGCGGCAGATGTCGCGTTCGTCGCGGGCAGTTTTGCCGACATCGGCGGCCACAACCCGCTTGAACCGGCAGCCTGCGCCCGACCGGTATTGAGCGGGCCAGTGGTGCGCAATTTTGCCCAGATCTATCGTCGCATGACCGAGGCGGGCGCAGCACAGATCGTGGCGGATCCGCCGGCATTGGCGCAACATCTGCTGGCGCTGGCGGCGGACGAGACGGCGAGGTCGGAAGCTGGCGCCAGGGCGTTGGCGTTCATTCAACAGAATGCAGGGGGTGTGGACACCGTGACTGAATATATTCACAGCATTGCCGGACGGGACTGATCGATGTGTGGCATTGCCGGCGTATTTTCTCTTGCCGATCCGGTCGATGAATCGCTGCTTGAGCGGTTGATCGCGCCGATCCGGCATCGGGGGCCGGACGATCAGGGCTACCATGTCGATGGCCAAATCGGTCTGGCGCAGGCGCGGCTGTCGATCATCGATCTGGCAGGCGGGCATCAGCCGATGATCGATCCGGAGACTGGCGCCGCGCTGGTCGCCAATGGGGAAATCTACAACTATCTCGAATTGCGCGATGAGCTGACCGGCCAGGGTGCCGAATTCTCCACCCGTTCGGACAGTGAAACGATCCTGCACGGCTTTCGTCATCTGGGTGAATCGTATCTGCAACGGCTCGAGGGCATGTTTGCGTTTGCCTTGTACGATGCGGGCTCGCGAACATTGCATCTGGCGCGCGATCGGATTGGCATCAAGCCACTCTATTACATGCGGGATGGCGACCGGTTTCTGTTCAATTCGGAAATCAAGGGCATTCTCAATGCACTCGATTATACGCCCGAGATCAACCCCGGCGCTTTGCTTCAATTTCTGCAAAACCAGTTCAACACGGGTCGGGAGACGATCTTCAAGGGTATCTACCGGGTATTGCCATCCGAAACGATCATGGTGGATACGCAATTGCGAATGCAGCATCGCCGCTACTGGTCGATACTGGATATTCGTACACGTGAGCGGGATTTTGCTGCGGCGGCTGCCGAATTCGACACGCTGTTCGATGAGGTGATGCAGCGTCACATGCGGGCCGATGTGCCGTTTGGTCTGTTCCTTTCCGGCGGAGTCGATTCCGCCATTCTGGCAGCGGTTTTGCGGCGGCTGCATCATCATCCCATCCAGTCGTTCTCGGTGGGCTACGCCAATTCCAGCATGGCCGATGAACTCGATGACGCTCAGCGAATCGCCAAACTGGTGGGGTCGGAGCATCGCTCGCTCAAGCTCGATCAGCGGGCGATTTTCAATCGGTTGCCGCATACCGTCTGGGCAGCGGATGATCTGATGCGGGATTACGCCTGTCTGCCCACTTCGATTCTGTCGCAGCAGGCAGCCCGTTCACTGAAGGTAATCTTCAGCGGTGAAGGCGGCGATGAAGTGTTCGCCGGTTACGGGCGATATCGCAAGACAGCGCTCGAGCGTCGCCTGAAAACGCTGATTGCGCCGGGGAGTGGGGGTTTTCGTACTCGTGGCCAGTTGCAGCGGAAGTGGGTCAAGGCTTTGTTTTCGCCACGTCTGAAAATGGTGGCCGGCATGCAGCGTGCGCCGTTCGTCAGTGCCTGGCAGGCAACGCCGGCCGAGTGGAGCGATTTGCAGCGCAGTCAGTACACCGATCTGGTCACGGCGATGCCGGACAATCTGCTGGTCAAGGCCGACCGGATGATGATGGGCTTTGGCCTGGAAGGGCGGGTGCCGTTTCTCGATCACCGTATCGTCGAGTTCGGTCTGTCGTTGCCGGATACGCTGAAAGTGCAGTCGCGGCAGGGTAAGGTGTTTCTCAAACGCTGGGCCGAGCGGTTTCTGCCTGCCGATCATCTGTGGCGCAAGAAGAAGGGTTTTCATGTGCCCCTTGGCGAATGGCTGCGCGGCGATTTTCTCGTTGCTCTGGCCGGCAAGCTGCCAGTCAATGAGGCGATTGGCGCATGGTTCGATCGCGAGGCGGTGACCAGGTTGATCGCACGCCAGCAGCGCAAGGGGGATGTCAGCCGCGAAATCTGGTCGTTGATGCAGTTTGCGATCTGGCATCGGTTGTTCATCGAAGGCCATGGCGAAGCGCCGCCGCCTGATTCGGATCCGCTGGAATGGCTGTGAGTGCTGAGCCAAGACATTGGTCGGTGGATATCGATACACCTGGCCGTAGCGCGGTCGATTGGCTGGAGCAGGCTTCCAGTTTGTCGCGCGGCAGGATCAAGGATGCCATGACCAAGGGTGCGGTGTGGCTGAGTCAGGCGGGCGTAGCGCCGAAACGTCTGCGCCGTGGCAGGAAAGTGTTGCAGCCTGGCGATCAGTTGGATTTCTATTTCAATGAGCAGGTGTTGAGTCAGCAGCCGCCTGTTGCGAAGCTGATCGTCGATGAGGGCGGCTACAGTGTCTGGGACAAGCCGGCGGGGATGTTTTCGCAAGGGTCGAAATGGGGTGACCATTGTACGATCTATCGTTGGGCCGAGCAGCATCTGGAGCCTCGTCGTCCGGCATCGCTGGCGCATCGACTGGATCGTGCGGCCAGTGGGCTGATGATTCTGACTCACGACAAGCGCAGTGCCCGGATGTTTGCGCAGTTGTTTCGCGAGCGCCGAATCGACAAGCGCTATCATGTCTGTGTCGAAGGTGAGTTTCCCGATTCTCCCTGGCCAGTGAAAATCGATACACCATTGGATGAAAAACCGGCCATCAGTTGGCTGCGTCGATTGCAGTATGATGCCGACAGTCACCGTTCATTGCTGGAAGTGCGTATTGAAACCGGCCGCAAACATCAGATCCGGCGGCATTTGGCGGGTTTTGGCTTCCCCGTCATCGGCGATCGTCTCTACGGTGATGCGACTTCCCAAGCGGACTTGCAACTGAGAGCCGTGTCGCTGACATTCAATGACACCCGAATAGAGAT
>CAZTJP010000068.1:0-9906 GCA_964613895.1 uncultured Thiotrichales bacterium
CGCCGGCTGAACGGAAGGGCTGGCGGCAATCGTAAAACAAGTTAAAATATCACGCTGTCCAACCCAGCCGGCTATGTAATATGCCGGGGAGACAACTCATGACCACCAACAACAAGACCAGCAAGAAGAATGGATCCCGCAATTCGGGCGGGCACGATGTGGCTGCTCAGGCGGCCGAGGCCAACAACAGTGTCGATCAGATTCGCGACATCATTTTCGGCCACCAGATGCGCGAGTACGAGGCGCGTTTCAACGAACTGGAGCAACGCCTGATCGAAAACTACGCAGCCCTGCAGAAAGCGCTCGAATCGCGCATGGAACACGCCATTGTCGAACTCGAAAAGGAGCGGGCTTCGAGAGAGAAAGCTTTTTCAGAGCTGACCCGCCAACTGGCGGATGCTTCGGAAACACTGCAAGCCGAACAGGACTTGCTGAGGAAATCCCTTAAGGAACAGTTTGCCCAGGTTCAGGAACAGTTCGAGCAACAACAGCAAGCCTCCGGCACGGAGCAGGCCGAACGCTCACGCCGGGTCGCCGCGCTGATCCGCCAGTTGGCCGATGATCTGGAGCAGGATGGTCAAGACACCTAAGGCGCCGGACAGTATCGGGCCTGGCCCCAGGAACAGCAGATGAGCAGGCGCGATCAAGAACCACAACAGGGCGATGATATCGAAAAACTCCGTGGCATCCTGCTCGGTGGCCAGCGCGATGTCGTCGAAGAACTGAACGAAAGGCTCAGCAACCGTTACCAACGCACCCAAGATGTCTCCGAGGTATTGGCCGATGCCATCCGGCTGAGTTACCAGCAGGATCACGAGGATCTGACCGAAGCGATGTCCTCGGCATTGAGCGAGTCGGTACACCGCACGGTCAAGGCGCATCCGCAGCGCTTCGCCGAGGCGCTCTATCCCTCCATCATGCCGGCGATCCGGCGGGCGATACAGGAAATGTCCCGTCAGTTTGCCGAGCGGGTCGATGAGTTGCTGACCCGCAGTTTCTCGTTGCAGCATCTGAAATGGCGTATCGAGTCGTGGCAGACCGGGATGCCGCTGTCGAGCATCATCATCCGCGAATCGATCGCCTTTCGGGTCGAGCAACTGCTGTTGATCCAGAATGGTAGCGGCCTGCTGCTCGGGCACGCCTATCGCCCCGGTGCACCGAAAACCGACTCCGCCGCCATCTCCGGCATGCTGTGGGCCATCGAATCGTTCGTGCGTGACTCTTTCGCCGAAGATGACGAAGGGCTGAACCGGATCACAATGGGGGAATACGTCATCTATCTGGTCCACGGCCCGGCGGCGACCCTCGCCTCCGTGGTGCAGGGCGTAGCGCCACCGGGGTATTTCAAGCAGGCGAAACTGATGCTCGAGACATTGCATGCCGAAGAACACGAAGCCATCGCCGATCCGCATGTCAGCGATGCCACGCAAGCGCGACTGACGCAGCGTTTGCAGCCGCTGCTGGTCGAAACCCTGCAAGCCGGCGCAGCCAAACCGAAAAGGGACTACAGGTTCACCAAGGGCGCCGCGGCCCTGGCGACGCTGGTCCTGCTCGGGATCTGGATCTACCATGCCCAGATCGCCCACAAGGTCCAGCTGTTCGCCAGTAAACTCGACCGTCAACCGGGTATCATCGTGCAGGGTGCCAAGCGGGCCGATGGCCGCTGGGTGATCCAAGGTTTGTACGATCCGGCCACCGGCAACCCGGCCGACCAGTTGCCGGGTTCGGGCATCGATCCCGGGCAAATCTCGTTCGACTTCGCGCCATTCGTCTCGCTCGACCCGGCAGTCACGCTCAAGCGCGTCACCGAGACCCTCAAGATTCCTGCCGGCGTCGAAACCCGCTTGAGCGGTGGCACCCTGATCCTGGAAGGCCTGGCGCCGCCGAAATGGTATGCCGCCCTGCGGCAGGCCCGTTTTCTGCCCTATGGCATCGATGATATCGATACTTCCGGCATCCGGCTGGAGACCGCGGCCATACGCGACTATCTGGATGAGGTGATCGGTATTCCCGGTTCGATTCAGTGGCTCGATCAGAGTGACACCATCGAAATTTCCGGTCATGCCACCGCCGACTGGGTACGCAGTCTGCAACGCCAGATCGGCATTTTTGGCGACAAGATCGGTTTCGACATCGAAAAGCTGGATTTCAACGAATAAGACTGGCGCACGATCGAATGGAACTGAGGAAAGTCTGTCTCATCGGAGATTTCGCTGTTGGAAAGACCAGCCTGGTGAGGCGTTTCGTCTCGAATATCTTTTCCGATGACTACATCACCACGGTTGGCGTCAAGGTCGAAACGCATCTGCTGACTCTCGATTCGGGCGAAGATGTCAAACTGGTGATCTGGGACATGGCGGGCGCCAACAACCTGTCGACCATCAGCCGCAGCTATCTGCAAGGCGCTGCCGGTTATCTGCTGGTAGCCGACGGCGTCCGTCCGGAAACATTCACCACGGCGCTGGCGCTGAAACATCAGGTGGATGAATTTCTCGATGGCGTACCATCGTTGGGCCTGCTCAACAAGCACGATCTGATTGGCGAATGGGCCATCAGCGAGGCGATGCAAGCGGAGCAGACACCACCGGATTACTGGCGCAAAACCAGCGCCTTGTCCGGAGAGGGCGTCGAACAGGCGTTCCATGACCTGGCGCAGGCCATGACATGAGCCGGGGACATCACCAACAATGGTTGTGGCGTCAGTTCAGCCCCCTGTTCCTGCAATTTGGGCCGGACGGGTATTTGCGCGCGGTCGATGGCGAAGCGGCGCATTACGGGTTCGTCATTGCCGACATGCTCGGCAGCAGACTGGAATCGATCCTGCCGGAACTGGCCGGCATCGATGTTCGTACCGAACAGTCATTGCCGTTGATCACCTTGGTGAATGGTACCTGTGTGGATATCCACATCGAACCCGATCGCGACGGCTTCATGATCGTACTGCTCGATTCGGCCAAGGAAAAATCCCGCCTGTCCCTGACTCAGCAGATGGCCAATGAATCGTCCCTGCGGGCGCGGGAATTCCAGCTCGAACAGCAGCATCTCGAACAGGACAACGAAACGCTGAAGCAGGAGCGAATGGCGCAAACCACTTTCATCAGTGGCATGTCGCACGAATTTCGCACTCCAATCCTCGGCATGCTGGGAAACATTGCCTGGATCGGCAAGGAACTGTCGCTGAATGATGAAAGCCAGAAAAAAATCCAGGCGATCGAGTCGAATGCCACCTATTTGCTGGGGCTGGTCGACAATCTGCTGGAACAGGGCAAGATCTCCAACGACCAGTTGCTGATCGACAAGGCCAGCGTCAATCCCAGACACATGTTTCATTCGCTGATTGCCACCCTGGCGCCGCTGGCGGAGAAACGCCGTATCGTGCTGGCGCACGAAATCAAACTGCCCAGAGATCTGCGCCTGTTCATCGACGAATACCATCTGCGCCGGGTGCTCTACAACCTGCTCGGCAATGCGATCAAGTTCACCGACTTTGGTTCCGTCTTGCTGGAAGTGGAATACGATGATGCCATGCTCGTGATGCGCATCACCGATACCGGCATCGGTATTCCCGCCGACGATCTCGACCTGATCCGGCAGCCATTCCGGCGTGGCAGCAACGTCACCAACCGGCGAGGTGTCGGGCTTGGCCTGGCGCATGCCCATGAGATCTGCAAAGCGATGGAAGGGCAGCTCGATATCGAATCCCGGGTCGATGAGGGAACCACGGTCACCATTCGCCTGCCGGCCGCGCGCTCGGACGCCTTTGGCGGCAAACCGACCGGTGACGAACAGAGCAGCCCTCGGCGGGTGTTGCTGGTGGAAGACAGCCCTGAGATCGCATCGCTCTACAGCTTCAGTTTCGCCGAGCATCATTTGCCGTTGATCGCCGTGACCAACGGCGCTGACATGCAGCGGGTACTCTCGCGGATCGACCCCGACATTCTGCTCATCGACCGGCTATTGGGCGACGAGAACGGACTGGAACTGGCGAAGAAGGTACGCGAAAACGGCTACGACGGGCATATCATCCTGCTGACCGCGACGCCTGATATCGACCGTTCTCTCGAACGTGCTGCCATCGACGCCGGCTGCAATGAACTGATTCAGAAACCGATGGATGTCAGCCGGCTGGTGCATCTGGTGCAATCGAGAATCGAATCGGTTGCCGAAACGCGCGGCCAGAACCAGCTCAACCAGTTGCTCAACGAATATATCGCCTCGTTTCCCGACAAGCGCCGGGCGCTCAGCAACGAGCTGTCGCGTTTCATGGCCATGCCGGAATCGGGGGCCGATGTGCAAGCGCTCAAGCTGCTGACCCATAACATCAGCGGCTCCGCTGGCGCCTACGGATTTCCACGCTTGTCGGAAACAGCCATTCGCCTGGAGCGAATCATCGACCGCTACGATCGCCAACGCCAGCCTGAAATCCGCCGCCAGTTGAACGTGGCATGCCGTAATCTCATCGTCGAGCTGGACAAGCATTCCGCCCGGCCCTGAACCGGTATATCATTCGCTCCACCGCCAGCTGGATTCCGAACCCGCATGAAAGTCATACCTGGCCACCAGGCCCTGTCCGATTTCCGCCGTCGCCAACTGCTTGCCCGACTGAGGCGGATCGCCCCGGATATCGAAGATATCTCTGCCAGCTACCTCTATGCGCTGCACCTCTCGCGCGGGTTGTCGGGCAGCGATGAAAACACCGTTCGGGAAGTGCTGCATGAAACCGGCCACGCGGCGGTGGAACCGGCCGATCCTCCGTTCTGCGTGGTCGCGCCGCGGCCCGGCACGATCTCACCCTGGTCGAGCAAGGCCACCGACATCCTCCACAATTGCGGGCTGGCATGCGTCGAGCGGGTGGAACGCGCCACCGTTTTCAAGTTGCAGTCCGCCAGGCCCTTGTCCGAGCCCGTCAGCACAGAGGTTCGGGCGCTGCTGCACGATCGCATGATCGAAGCGGTGTTCGACGATATTGCCGCCCTCGAGGTGATGTTCGAAAGCGCGGAGCCGACGCCAGTGGGCGTCATCGACATCGGTGATGATCCGCAGCAAGCCTTGCAAGCCGCCAACCAGCGTCTCGGACTGGCATTGTCGGATGAGGAGATCGACTATCTGATCGACAACTATCAGCGGCTGGGACGCAATCCGCGAGACGTCGAACTGATGATGTTCGCCCAGGCCAATTCGGAACATTGCCGTCACAAGATTTTCAATGCCAGCTGGATCATCGATGGCGAGAAAATGCCGCAGACATTGTTCGGCATGATCCGCAATACGCATCAGCAACATCCTGAAGGCGTGCTCTCGGCCTATAGTGATAATTCATCCATTATCGTCGGATTCGAGGCGCAGCGATTCGCGCCTGATGCCAGTGATGGTGTCTATTCATCCACCCAGGAGCAGCTCGACATTCTGATGAAGGTCGAAACGCACAATCACCCGACAGCCATCTCACCGTTTCCGGGCGCGGCCACCGGCTCGGGTGGCGAGATTCGGGACGAAGGCGCCACTGGTTCCGGCTCCCGCCCCAAGGCCGGGCTGTGCGGTTTCTCGGTGTCCAACCTGGAAATTCCCGATTTCCACCAGCCCTGGGAAAGCCAGCTCGGCAAACCGGCGCGGATCGCCTCGGCGCTGGAGATCATGCTCGACGGGCCGATCGGCGCAGCAGCATTCAACAATGAATTCGGCCGTCCGGGCATTGCCGGCTATTTCCGCACCCTGGCGCTGCCGGTGGGCGATGAAGTGCGTGGTTACCACAAACCGATCATGCTGGCCGGCGGCATGGGCAGCATTCGCCGCCTGCATATCGAAAAACAGCCGATCCCGCCCGGTACGCCGATCGTGGTGCTTGGCGGACCGGCGATGCTGATTGGTCTCGGCGGTGGCGCGGCCTCATCGGTGGACAGCGGCTCGAGCCATGAAGCGCTGGATTTCGCCTCGGTGCAACGCGGCAATCCGGAGATGCAGCGCCGCTGCCAGGAAGTGCTCAACAGCTGCACCGGGCTAGGCGAGAACAGCCCGATTCTGTCGATTCACGATATCGGCGCCGGCGGCTTGTCCAACGGCGTGCCGGAGATCATCGATGACGCCCGCCGCGGCGGCCATTTCGAGCTGCGCGATATCCCCAATGCCGAACCGGGCATGTCGCCGATGGAGATCTGGTGTAATGAAGCGCAGGAGCGTTACGTGCTCGCCATTGCCGCCGACCGGCTCGAGACTTTCGAACGGTTCTGCCAGCGCGAACGCTGCCCCTATGCGGTGATCGGTCATGCCGATGCCGAGCGGCGGCTGGTGGTGCACGACCGCCATTTCGATAACACCCCCATCGACCTGCCGCTGGATATGCTGCTGGGCAAGCCGCCACGCATGTTGCGTGAAACCCGCCACCGCGCCGCTGCCAGCGTACCGCTGCCGCTCTATTCGATCCGGCTGGAAGAAGCCGTGGAGCGGGTACTGCGCATGCCGGCAGTGGCTTCCAAACAGTTTCTGATCACCATCGGCGATCGCACCGTGACCGGGCTGGTGGCGCGTGACCAGATGGTCGGTCCCTGGCAGGTACCGGTGGCGGATGTCGGCGTCACCCTGTCCGACTACAGCGGCTACACCGGCGAAGCGATGGCAATTGGCGAGCGCGCGCCAGTTGCCATGCTGGACGCCCCGGCCTCGGGGCGCATGGCGGTGGGCGAGGCCATTACCAATATCGCTGCCGCCCACATCGGAGCGCTGTCCGACATCAAGCTGTCCGCCAACTGGATGGCGGCGGCGGGCCATCCTGGTGAGGATGCCCGGCTGTTCGAGACGGTCAAGGCGGTGGGCGAGGAACTCTGTCCGGCGCTGGGGATCGCCATTCCGGTCGGCAAGGACTCGCTGTCGATGAAAACCGTCTGGCGCGAGCAGGGAGTCAGCCGGGAAGTGGTGGCACCGCTGTCGCTGATCGTTTCCGCCTTTGCGCCGGTCGGCGACGTGCGCAAGACCTTGACGCCCATGCTCGACACCGAACACGGTGATACCGACCTGATCCTCATCGACCTGGGGCAGGGCGCCAACCGGCTGGGTGGATCCTGTCTGGCCCAGGCCTGGCGCGCGACCGCGGAAACACCGCCCGATCTCGACGATCCGGCGCGGCTGAAAGCGTTTTTCTCCACCATCCAGACGCTGCACGCCGACGACAAGCTGCTCGCCTATCACGACCGCTCCGATGGCGGCTTGCTGGTCACCTTGCTGGAAATGGCGTTTGCCGGCCACACCGGCCTCGAAATCGACATCAATGGGGTCACCGACGACGATCCACTGGCGGCGCTGTTCAGCGAAGAGCTGGGTGCGGTCATTCAGGTGCGTCATGCCGACCGCGACGAGGTACTCGATCGGTTCCAGGCGGCGGGGCTGGCGGATTGTGTCCATGTCTGCGGCCGTCTGATCGATGAAGATCGCATCGCCATTCGCCGCCGCCATCAAATCATCTATTCGCGCGAGCGGGCGGAGTTGCAAGCCATCTGGGCAGAGACCAGCTACCGGATGCAGCGCCTGCGCGACAACCCCGATTGTGCCGATCAGGAATACGAACTCATCAGCCGCCAGAACCCGGGCATGCGCCCGCACCTGGGCTTCGATCCCCGTGAAGATGTCGCCGGGCCGGTGGTGATCAAACACGGACGGCCCAAAGTCGCCATCCTGCGTGAACAGGGCGTCAATGGCCACGTCGAAATGGCCGCAGCCTTCGATCGGGCCGGGTTCACCGCAGTGGACGTGCACATGACGGATATCATGGCGGGAGAAGCTGCGCTGGAAACCTTCTCGGGGCTGGTCGCCTGTGGCGGATTCTCCTATGGCGACGTGCTCGGCGCCGGCGGCGGTTGGGCGAAATCCATCCTCCATCACAGCGGCGCCCGGGAAGCCTTCGAAGCTTTCTTCGCCCGCGAGGATGTGTTTGCGCTTGGCGTCTGCAATGGCTGTCAGATGCTGTCACAGCTCAAGCCACTGATTCCCGGTGCTGGCCACTGGCCGCTGTTCCACAAGAACCTGTCCGAACAGTTCGAAGCACGTCTGAGCATGGTGGAGATTCCGCCTTCACCCTCGATCCTGTTCCACGACATGCAAGGCTCGCAACTGCCGATCGCGGTGGCGCACGGCGAGGGCAGGGCAGTCTTCCACGACAATACCGCCGAAGCCGTGGAAAACGCCGGGCTGGTTGCGCTCCGCTATGTCGATCATTTCGGCCATGTCACCGAGCACTACCCCGAAAACCCCAATGGCTCACCGCGCGGCATCACCGGGCTGACCACTGCCGATGGCCGTTTCACCATCATGATGCCTCATCCCGAACGACTGTTCCGCAGCGTACAGTTTTCCTGGCGGCCAAGTGGCTGGGGCGAAGAAGGGCCCTGGTTGCGCATGTTCCGCAATGCGCGTCGCTGGGTGGGTTGAGCGGCGTGCACAACGGCGTTCACTCAGGCGTTACACGATTGGGCGCTCTTGCGTTCCAATACCGCTGAACATTGGTAATCCGCCATTGGTCGCGCATATTGACGACTGGAAAACCTGTCGCTGTCGGCGTCTCCCGATGGGCGTCACGATTCATCGTCGGTATGCGCATCGATCCCCGGCTACCGGATCGGCCCGCCCGATAGCTCCCGGCGACAAGTGTACAGCCGCCTTGACAGTCACTGCTGACGCAGGCCATGTCAGTTATTTCGCGGGATTGCGCAACCGCCTCTGGATTTGTGTCAAGCCAGATTGACACTCATTCCACAACCATTCGCACGAAAAATACCGCCGACTGTCGGCCCGAGCCGATAAATCCCTGAATAATCAGACCCTTGGCATAGCGTGGCACGCGGGCTGCAGGATCACTGGCGTTCGGAAGTCATCCGTAGCGAGCCGATCGGACTGTCCAGCAAAACAAAAACAAACCAGTCTGATCACAACCAAAGCGCTGGCGGACAACAACAATAAACCGGCGCAAAAACAATAATAATCTGGAGATACCATAATGAAAAAATCACTGCTTTCCATCACTGTACTGCTGGCCATGGGCGCCACACTGCCCGCCATGGCGCAAGACGACGCTGCCAACGGCGATATTCAGGGAGCTGGTCAGAAGTCCGGCGTATTCACCGAAGGCGCACTCTCTGGCATCACCAGCGCCCAGGTTGACTCGAACAACGCCACCACGACTGACTCCTTCAACGCGGGTGTCACCAATGGCTATAACGATGTCAATGCGCACAATACAACCACCATCGGCGAAGATGGCATCGTCGCCAGCGCCAATGATCTGAACCAGGCGATTGCCAGCAGCGATATGAACACGACTGTCGAGAACAACAAGGTTGTCGTCGACGGCGGTTTCACTGAAGGCGCGCTCTCCGGGGTCACCAACGCCAACAAGTTCACCCGGACCGATGCCAACACGCTCAACAGCGCATTCAACAACTACGGTGGCATCGCCAGCGCGCAGCAAAACATCGGCAGCGCTTCCAGCGTCACTCAGGCGGTGGTCGTCCAGTCCAACGGCGGCATCTGATCCGGCCCGACGGCAAACCGGGATCCTGTTGATCCCGACATAACAACAAAAACAAGAAATATTTCAGAGGAAAATAACAATGAAAAAAGTACTTCTCGCAACTGCAATCGCCGTTTCCATGGGCATGAGCTTCTCCGCCGCGGCTGACGACGCACTCAATGGCAGCATCAACGCCTCCGGCTCCAAGGGTGGTGTTTTCTCCGAAGGCGCCTTGTCACCCATCACGCTGGAAGACCAGGGCTCTTATAACAAGCGTGTTGAAGGTTCTTTCAACCCGCGTATCCAGGACGGCTTCAACGATGTGAATTCCGATAACCTGGTCACCATCGGGCAGGACGGCAATGTGCTGTATGCCAACCGCGCCGACCAGGCAATCGCCACTACCGACC
>CAZTJP010000069.1:0-9764 GCA_964613895.1 uncultured Thiotrichales bacterium
GAACGACAGTCAGCGCGCCGCATTGGGCGGCCGCAGTCGTGACCCTGTGAGAAATTCGGGCTAAAAAGCCGGGGCGAACGCCCCGGCTTGTGGCTGGCTGAAACAGAAGCCGACCTATTCGGCGCCCGATAAGGTCAGCATGATCTCGTTCATGCGCCGGACAAAGGCGCCGGGGTCCTCGAGGTGTCCACCTTCCGCCAGGATCGCCTGATCCAGCAGCAAGGCCGCCCATTCGTTGAACCGCTCGCCTTCCTTTTCGTTCTCCATGCGCTTTAGGATGGGGTGATCGGGGTTGATCTCCAGCACCGGCTTGCTGACAGGAACCGACTGTCCCGCCTGCTTGAGCAGGTGCTGCATGTACATCGCCATCTCATGCTCGTTCAATACGATACAGGAAGGCGATTCAGTCAGACGCTCGGAGACCCGGACATCCTCGACCCGGTCGCCGAGTGCTTTCTTGATCCGCTTGAGCAGTTTCTTGCTCGCAGTCTTTTTCTTGCCCTTTTCCTTCTTGTCTTCCTCGCCCGACTCGATCTTGCTCAAATCCAGTTCGCCCTTGGCGACAGACTGAAACTTTTTACCATCGAACTCGAACACGTGACCCATCAGCCATTCATCGACCCGATCGGACATCAGCAGGACTTCGATTCCTTTTTTGCGGAAGATCTCCAGGTGCGGGCTGTTCCTGGCCGCATTGAAGTTGTCCGCGGTGATATAGTAGATCTTCTCCTGTCCCGGCTTCATGCGAGACACATAGTCCTCGAGCGAGACTTTCTGATCCGCTGAATCATCGACTGTCGAGGAAAAACGCAGCAGCTTGAGAATCTGTTCGCGGTTGGCGATATCCTCGACCGGACCTTCCTTCATGACCTGGCCGAACTGCTCCCAGAATTTCTGGTATTTCTCCGGTTCCTTGCTCGCCATGTTCTCCAGCAGGCCCAGTACCTTCTTGACCGAACCCGAACGCATATTGTCGATGATGCGATTGTTCTGCAGAATCTCACGTGAGACGTTCAGCGGCAGATCGCTGGAGTCGAGCACACCACGCACAAAGCGCAGATATCGCGGCATCAGTTTTTCCGCGTCATCCATGATGAATACGCGCTGCACATACAGCTTGACTCCGTGGCGCGTATCCTGATCGAACAGATCGAACGGCGCCCGCGAAGGAATGTAGAGCAGCGAAATATACTCGTTTTTCCCTTCGACGCGGTTGTGCGTCCACGCCAGAGGATCCTCGAAATCATGCGCGACGTGCTTGTAGAACTCCTTGTATTCTTCATCACTGATCTTGTTCTTTGGCAATGTCCACAGCGCCGAGGCCTTGTTGACGACTTCCCATTCATCCGTGGGTTTGTCATCGTCGTCACGCTTGCGCATCTTGATCGGCAACGGCACATGATCGGAATAGGTCGTGATGATGCTGCGCAGCCGCCAGCCATTGAGGAATTCGTCTTCCCCTTCACGAAGATGGAGAATGATCTCAGTGCCGCGATCCGCCTTGTTGATCGGCTCGAGCGTGTAACCTGACTCGCCGTCCGATTCCCAATGCACTGCTTCATCGGCGGACAAACCCGCGCGCCGCGTGCGGATCTCCACCTTGTCCGCAACGATGAAGCTGGAATAGAAACCTACCCCGAACTGACCGATCAGATGGGAATCCTTGGCCTGATCGCCGGTCAAACTCTTGAGAAATTCGGCCGTGCCCGACTTGGCGATGGTACCGATATTTTCGATGACTTCGTCATGGCTCATGCCAATGCCGTTGTCCCTGACGGTGATGGTGCGCGCGTCCTTGTCATAATCGACTTCGATCCGCAATTCACTGTCCTTGCCCATCAGGCTGTCATCCGACAGCGCCTCGAAACGCAGCTTGTCACAAGCATCCGAGGCATTGGAGATCAGCTCCCTGAGAAAGATCTCCTTGTTGGAATACAGTGAATGGATCATCAAATGCAGAAGCTGGCTGACTTCTGCTTCAAATTTCAGATTTTCCTTTTCTGCCGTTGCGTTCATGTTTGACCTCTATTCGTTTTAAATCCGGCGGCGATTCGACGGATGCTCCAATGGCCGGACCCTGAAATCCGGATCGACACTGCATCCGGCACGATGGTGAGGCACTATATGAGGACTGAACGAGCAATTTCAAGGCAATGACCGGCGACGCACTATCGTTTCACCTGTTTCTCATCTTCACCGGCGCCGCCATCATGGCCACCATCGCCCTGTTTGCGCGCCAGGCGATGATCGTCGCCTATATCGCGCTCGGCTTGCTGCTGGGACCGGCCGCCCTGAACCTGGTTCCCAATGCCGAAGTGATCGCGCAGATGTCGAATATCGGCATCGTCTTTCTGTTGTTCCTGCTGGGGCTCAACCTGCACCCACAAAAACTGATCTCGCTCTTTCGCAGCACTGCTCTGATCACGCTGGCAACCAGCGTAACCTTCGGGCTGATCGGTGCCGGTTTTTCCCTGCTGATCGGGCTGCAAGCCGGCGATGCGCTCATCGTCGGCGTCGCCATGATGTTTTCCAGTACCATCATCGGCCTCAAACTGCTGCCCACCACCGTGCTGCATCACCAGCACACGGGAGAGATCATCATCAGCATCCTGCTGCTGCAAGACATGATCGCCATTCTCTGCCTGCTGCTGATCGAGGCGGTGCCGAGTGGCGGTGCTGTCGGACCTCGCTCGTTGTTACTGCTGCTGTCGTTGCCAACCCTGATCATCCTTGCCCGTTTTCTTCAGCAATACATGCTGGCCCCGTTGATCGAAAGATTCGATGCCATTCAGGAATATATCTTTCTGCTGTCGATCGGATGGTGCCTGGGTTTTTCGGAGCTGGCGCATTGGCTGGGACTGTCCGCGGAAATGGGAGCGTTCATTGCCGGCGTTTCGCTGGCGACGTCGCCGATCGCCACCTTCATTGCCGAAAGCCTCAAACCCTTGCGAGATTTCTTTCTGGTGTTGTTCTTCTTTGCGCTTGGTGCCAGCGCCGAAATCGAAAAAATGGGGGAAATCCTGTTGGCTGCCGCAGCACTGGCTGCCATCATGCTGATGGTCAAGCCACTCATGTTCCGCTTTCTGGTGGCAAAATCAGGGGAATCGAACAAACTGAGCCAGGAAATTGGTATCCGACTCGGACAGATCAGCGAATTTTCGCTATTGATCTCGATGCTGGCATTCAAGCACCACCTGATCTCGGTCGATGCCACCTACCTGATCCAGGCCAGCGCCCTGATCACCTTTGTCATCTCGCCGTATCTGATCGTGCTCAAATACCCGACGCCGATCGCTGTTTCCAACCACCTGCGCCGGGACTGAGAGATCCACCCGACCCCGGTCAGCGCGCCGCATTGGGCGGTCGCAGTCGTGACTCTGTGAGAAATGCGGGCTAGTGCCGACGAATCTCCGACTTGGTCGCGGACTTGCGCTTGGTCACCGCCGGTTTCTTGGGCTTGTCAGACACTTCACCCGCCGGCATGCGCGTCAAGGCGATATCCAGTACCTCGTCGATCCAGCGCACGGGTACGATTTTCATCTTGGCGATGACATTCTTCGGAATATCGACCAGATCTTTTTCGTTCTCCTGCGGAATGATGACGGTCGAGATACCGCCTCGATGGGCTGCAAGCAATTTCTCCTTCAGACCACCGATCGGCAGCACCTCGCCTCGGAGCGTGATCTCACCGGTCATCGCCACATCCGCGCGAACCGGAATATTGGTGATAGCCGAAACCAGCGCGGTACACATACCGATACCCGCGCTGGGCCCATCCTTGGGTGTCGCCCCTTCGGGGACATGGATATGAATATCGTGTTTCTCGAAATACTCGTCGTCGATGCCGAGCACAACCGCACGACTGCGAACCACCGAACGCGCCGCCTCGATCGACTCTTTCATGACATCACCGAGCTGCCCGGTACGAATGATATGCCCCTTGCCAGGCATCGTTGCAGTTTCGATGGTCAGCAACTCGCCACCCACCTCGGTCCAGGCCAAACCGGTGACCTGACCCACCTGATCGTTCTCTTCGGCAATTCCGTAGCGATACTGTTTGACGCCCAGATATTTTTCGAGATTGCGCGGCGTCACCGACGTCTTCTTGCGAGTTTTTCTGAGCAAGTGATCCTTGACCACCTTGCGGCAGATCTTGGAAATCTCCCGCTCCAGGTTCCGGACACCAGCTTCGCGGGTGTAATACCGGATGATGTCGCGCACCGAACTGTCCGAAATGGTCAACTCACCGTCTTCCAGACCATTGTTCTTCATCTGCTTGGGAATCAGATAGTTTTTCGCGATATTGGTTTTCTCGTCCTCGGTATACCCCGGCAGACGAATCACCTCCATCCGGTCGAGCAATGGCCCCGGGATGTTCATGCTGTTGGACGTCGCGACGAACATCGTATCCGACAGATCATAATCCACTTCCAGATAATGATCCGCAAAGGTATCGTTCTGTTCGGGATCCAGCACTTCGAGCAATGCCGAAGCGGGATCGCCCCGAAAGTCCATGGCCATCTTGTCGATCTCGTCGAGCAGGAACAGCGGGTTACGAACCCCGACCTTGGACATGTTCTGGATGATTTTTCCGGGCAGCGCGCCAATGTAAGTACGACGATGGCCACGGATCTCGGCTTCATCGCGCACACCGCCCAACGACATTCTGACATATTTGCGATTAGTCGCCCGAGCAATCGACTGGCCCAGTGAGGTTTTACCCACACCCGGCGGCCCCACCAGGCAGAGGATCGGGCCTTTCAGTTTGCGCACCCGCTGCTGTACCGCGAGATATTCGAGGATTCGTTCCTTGACCTTCTCCAGACCATAATGGTCCTCATCCAACACCTGTTGCGCCTTGGCGAGGTCGTTGCGAACCTTGGTTTTCTTTTTCCATGGCACATTGGTGAGCCACTCGATGTAGTTTCGCACCACCGTGGCTTCCGCCGACATGGGCGACATCATCTTCAGTTTGCCGAGTTCGCTTTCGGCCTTCTCGCGCGCGGCCTTGGGCATGCCCGCCTTCTCGATCTTGCGCGCCAGCTCCTCGACTTCATTGGGCGCCTCCTCGATTTCGCCCAACTCTTTCTGAATGGCCTTCATCTGCTCATTCAGATAATACTCGCGCTGACTTTTCTCCATTTGCTGCTTGACGCGGCCACGGATCCTTTTCTCGACCTGCAGGATATCGATCTCGCCTTCGATCAGGCCCACGATATGCTCCAGGCGTTTGCGCACATCCTCGATTTCAAGCACCGCCTGTTTTTCATCTAATTTCAACGACATATGCGCAGCGATGGTATCCGCCAGGCGCGCTGGATCATCGATACCCGACAGGGAAGTCAAAATCTCGGGAGGTACTTTCTTGTTCAGCTTGACATACTGATCGAACAGGCTGATGACCGACCGGCTCAATACCTCGAGCTCGCGGCTCTCGTCCTGGGTATCGGACTCGATCAGTGCAATTTGGGCGGTGAAGAACTTGTCCCCCTCGCTCAGGTCGATCACCCGGGCTCTCTGGGCGCCTTCGACCAGCACCTTGATGGTTCCATCCGGGAGTTTCAGCAATTGCAGGATATTGGACAGTGTTCCAATACGGTAGATTTCATCCGGGCCAGGCTCATCGACCTCGGCACTGGTTTGTGCCACCAGCAAAATCTGCTTGTCATTGGCCATGGCCTCATCGAGCGCCTTGATGGATTTGTCCCGCCCGACGAACAGCGGAATCACCATATGGGGGTAGACCACCACATCCCTGAGTGGCAACACAGGTACGACCTTCATGGCCGTGGAAGCAATATTGTTATCAGTCATACAATTCTCGGAGTCGGCTGAACGAAAATCCCGTTTTCACATTCAAAATACTAACATCTTCAGCCACTATGAAATACGATCCAGGTACCCTATTACCAGAGTCCTCGGGAAACGCAAGGGTGAATGGAACAGGATTATCGACTAAATGTGGGCAATATGCAGGAATTCAACTCTCGCCTGCATTTCTCACCAGTTCACTACTGCAACGCCGTGAGAAATCCGGGCAACGCCCGTGCTGAGCGGTGACACGGCACCGTTTGCAGTCACGCTCACTGGCGAGCGCGGCAAGTCCGTCATGTACAACGCGTGAAGCAGTTACAGATTTATTCCGCAACCGCTTTCTGTCCCTGTTCGTTTCCTTCGTAGATGATATAGGGTTGGGCATCGCCATTGATGACGGATTCGTCGATGACGACTTTGGCGACATCTTTGGTCGAGGGGAGATCATACATCGTATCCAGCAACACTTGCTCGAGGATGGTGCGCAATCCACGAGCGCCGGTCTTGCGCTCCATGGCCTTGACGGCGATGGCTCTCAGAGCATCTTCCCGGAATTCGAGCTCCACACCTTCCATTTCGAACAGGCGCTGATACTGCTTGGTGATTGCATTCTTCGGGGTTGTGAGAATCTGGATCAGTGCGTCTTCGTCGAGTTCGTTCAGTGTTGCCACCACCGGCAACCGACCAACGAATTCCGGAATCAAGCCGTAACTGATCAAGTCTTCAGGCTCGATCTGGGAAAACAGATCACCAATGCTCTTGCCATCATCCTTGGCACGCACATCCGCGGAAAAGCCAATGCCGCCCTTTTCGGTTCTGTCACGAATCACCTTGTCCATACCGGCGAATGCCCCGCCGCAGATGAACAGGATGTTGGAAGTATCAACTTGCAGGAATTCCTGCTGAGGATGTTTGCGTCCTCCCTGGGGCGGCACCGATGCGACTGTGCCTTCGATCAGCTTGAGCAACGCCTGCTGGACGCCCTCTCCCGAAACATCACGGGTAATGGAAGGGTTGTCGGATTTGCGGGAAATCTTGTCGATCTCATCGATATAGACAATGCCGGTCTGGGCTTTTTCAACGTCGTAGTCACATTTTTGCAGCAGTTTCTGGATGATGTTTTCAACGTCTTCACCCACATATCCAGCTTCCGTCAGCGTGGTGGCATCCGCAATGGTGAAAGGGACATTGAGAAATCTTGCCAGCGTTTCCGCCAGCAATGTCTTGCCGGAACCGGTGGGCCCCAATAACAGGATGTTGCTTTTGGCCAGCTCTACATCATCCTTGCGCTGGCGCGATTCCATCCGCTTGTAATGGTTGTAGACGGCGACCGACAGCACCTTCTTGGCGCTGGACTGCCCTATGACGTAATCGTCGAGATTGGCATTGATTTCCCTTGGTGTCGGCAGGCTGGAGCGTTCCTCGCCCGCCTGCTCCTGAATTTCTTCACGAATGATGTCGTTGCACAGCTCGACACATTCATCACAGACGAATACCGACGGACCCGCAATGAGTTTGCGTACTTCGTGCTGGCTCTTGCCGCAAAATGAGCAATAGAGAAGTTTGCCGTTGTCGTGATCGCCTTTTTTGTCACTCATGAAAAAATCCCGAGGTTGATCTGTCTAGCCCACCGCTGCCCCAACGGGGAAGCAGCGCATACTCAAGCTCCACCTTGCCGTTTTTTGTCGCAAGAATCAAGAGACAGAATCAGGGGAAATTCGCGGTAACGAGCGAACTGTGGCTGACGTCAAGCCCCGCAACCAGATCGGGGCGCGCCAACATCATGCCGAAGCGTCGGGCGTTTTTTCGCGAGCGGAGAGCACTTTGTCGATCAGCCCGTATTCGACGGATTCATCGCTACTCAGGAAACGGTCACGTTCGGTGTCCTGGGCAATCGTCTCGACATCCTTTCCGGTATGCCGGGCGAGGATGCCATTGAGCTGTTCACGCACCTTGAGGATTTCGCGGGCATGGATATCGATATCGGTCGCCTGTCCCTGAAAACCACCCAGCGGCTGGTGAATCATCACCCGCGAATAGGGCAGCGCATAACGCTTCCCGGCCGCGCCGCCGGCCAGCAGTACCGCCCCCATGCTCGCCGCCTGACCAACACACAAGGTGCTGACATCCGGCTTGATGAACTGCATGGTGTCATAGATGGCCAGCCCGGCAGTCACCGCCCCCCCGGGAGAATTGATATACAAATGGATATCCTTGTCCGGGTTTTCCGATTCGAGAAACAGCAACTGGGCAACGATCAGGTTCGCCATGTGATCCTCGATCGGGCCGACGATGAAAATGACCCGCTCCTTGAGCAGCCGTGAGTAGATATCGTAAGCGCGCTCGCCCCGCGAACTCTGCTCCACCACCATCGGCACCAACCCAGTGGCCCGGGTCTCGATAAGCGAATCACCCAATCCTTTCTCTGTATTCATGATCAATCAGTCCTCTCTTGCGGTACATCGGGCGCTCAGCCCGCATCACCTTCTGCTTCGTCATTGGCGGACGGCTTCATCAATGTCTTGAAAGTGATGGTTTCCGTCGTCACCTGCGCTTGTGACTTGACCCAGTCGACCACCTGTTCCTCGATCACCATCGCCTCCAGTGTCGCCATCTGTTCACGGTTGGAACGATAGTACTGTTTGAGGGCTTCCGGTTCTTCATAGGTCGAGGCGATCTCATCCAGCGCTACTTCGACCCGGTCATTGTCGAGCTGAATATCATTGCTGCGAATGACCTGACCCACGATCAAACCCAGCAACACCCGCCGGCGTGCTTCCTCTTCGAAAAGATCGTCCGGAAACAGGCTTTCGTCGCTTTGTCCGGACCGGGCCATCGCCTGCTGACGGAGGCTGCCGATTTCCTGCTTCACCAGCGACTTGGGCGCCTCGACCTCATGCGTTTCGAGCAGCATATCCATCACGTCATTCTTGACGCGGCGACGGATCACCTGATCCGCCTCACGCTGCATATTGGCCTTCACATCCTCGCGAAACTGCTCGAGCGAACCGTCCTCGACCCCGAACATCTTGATGAACGACTCATCCAGCTCCGGCAGCTTCGCTTCCTTGACCGCCGACACGGAGACTTCGAAACGCGCCGCCTTGCCCGCAAGATGCTCGGCGTGATAATCCTCAGGAAAAGTCACGTTGAGCGTTTTGCTGTCGCCTGACTTGACCCCGGTCAGTTGCTCCTCGAAACCGGGAATCATGCCGCCCTGACCAATGACGATCGCCACATCCGATGCCTTGCCGCCTTCGAAAGCCTCGTCATCGATAAAGCCCTCGAAATCGACTACGACCTGATCGCCCTCCGTAGCGGGCCGATCAACATCGACCCATTCCTTGTTCTGCTCGCGCAGCGTTTCGATCATCTCATCGACAGCCTCATCGGTGATCTCCACTTCGGGCTGCACGATTTGGCGATCCGAGAGATCCTGCAACTCGATCTCCGGATAAACCTCGAAAATCGCCGTGTACTTCAGCGCATCCCCCGGCTTGGGATCCAGGCCCTCGATCACCGGCGCGCCCGCCGGATTCAGATTCTCCTGACTGACCGCCTCCTGAAAGCTCGATTGCACCAACTCGCCGACAACTTCCTGAAACACCCCCTTCCCGAACTGTTGCCGGACAACCTTGAGCGGCACCTTGCCGGGCCTGAACCCCTTGAGCTGCACCCGCGGGGCCATCTGGCGCAAACGCGACTCGACTTCACTATCGACCTTCTCCGCCGGCAGCTGCACCGTCATCTTGCGCTCAAGATGACTGGTCGACTCAACCGAAACCTGCATAATTCATCCTCACATGAAACATCGCCCGGCACCGCCAACCTGACGGAGACCAGACGCAAATAACCGGCAGCCCGGCCCAGAAGCCAGGCTGCCGGCAATCCACTCAAATGGTGCGAAAGGAGAGACTCGAACTCTCACGGGTTGCCCCACTGGAACCTAA
>CAZTJP010000070.1:0-9630 GCA_964613895.1 uncultured Thiotrichales bacterium
GCTCGGCATACTCGAGGAGATTGTGGCGGACAGCATGTTCCGCCAGCTCCGGCATACCGTGCTGGGTATAGACCCAGCCGATCAGCGCCCAGATGATGCCGGCCGCCAGGATGACCGGCTTGGATTTTCTCAAGTGAGTAAATTCTTCCGCCATGACCAGGGCGTAGGCGAGGATGAAGATGGTGATGGCGGCGATGCCGATGCTCGAGCCCGTGAGATCCAGCCGTTCATGAACAGCCGTTTCTCCGGCAAGCGTCAATCCCGGCATCATCAGGGCGAGCCCCCCGACAAGCAGTTTGTTGAGTCGTGATTCCTTTTTATTCATGGTTTTCCTTTCCCTAGAAGATCAACGCCATCATCGTAATCATGACCAGCAGGAACAGGATGGTCATCACCCCGCCTGCACGCATGAAATCGGGTACACGATACCCGCCCGGACCCATGATGAGTGCATTGACCTGATGAGTGGGAATTAAAAATGAATTGGAGGTCGCGATGGCAACGGTGAGCGCAAAAACGGCAGGGTCCGCCCCCGCGCCAACGGCAATATTCACCGCCAGCGGCACCAGAAGTACAGTTGCCCCAACGTTCGACATGACCAAAGTGAAGAAGGTGGCGAGTACGGCAACCGAAGCCTGGATGATCCACACAGGTTTGTCGCCCACCACCATCAGGGTCTGGTCTGCGATCCATTTGGCGGTGCCGCTCTGTTCCACCGCCATACCCAGAGGGATCAGGCTGGCGAGGAGAAAAACAGTTTTCCATGAGACAGCTTCATAGGCTTCGTCGATCTTCAGGACGCCGCTCAGGACCATCCCGATCGCGCCGGTGAGCAATGCGATGGAAAGACGGATATCAGTGAACAGGATCAGCGCCAGGGCGATGCCGAAAAACAGTGCAGCATAGCCCACCTTGTGTGGTCGCAGTTCCTCGTGAGGGTATTCCGTGGTAACGACGACGAAGTTCTTGTCGTGCTCCAGCCGCATCAATGTGTCCCATGGAGTAAATACCACAAGGGTATCACCGACCTCGAGCGGCATGCTACGGATATCCTCACCCTCATGGCGGGTTTTACCGTCACGGTGTAATCCGACCATGGCGATGCCGTAGGTTTTGCGCATCCAGACATCGCGGGCGCTTTTGCCGATCAGCTGGGAGCCCGGCGGGATGACGACCTCGGCGATGCCGGACTTGAGGGGTGAAAGATCATCCGCCAACCGGCGAAGCTGGGTTCGTTTCTTCAGGCCATACTTTTCGACGAACCGGTTCACATCTTCGGGTTCGGCAATGACACCCAGGACCATGCCGCGCTCGAATCGGGTGTCTCGGTCGTGAGCGCCAGGCCCCATTCGGGTGGGCTGGCCGGATATCTGACTGGCGATGATGCGGACGTGCATGCGGGTTTCGACGTCGTCCAGGCGCATGCCGACCAAAGGACTGTCCACGGGCACATAGACCTCGAAGATTTGATAGTCGATCCCGTAAACGTCATGGAAATGCTGATGGATGGCTGCATCCCGGGAGACCGGTTCGACATGACTCACGGGCAGGACATATTTCCCGGCCACGATGAAATAGAGGATGCCCGTCGCCACCAGCGCCAGCCCAATCGGTGTGACCGAGAACAGTGAAAAGGTTTCCATACGGTGCTCTGCTGGCAAAGCGGTATTGGAGGTGAGTATCAGATCATTGAGCAGAATCAGCGGAGAGGAGCCGATCATCGTCACGGTGCCGCCAAGAATGGCGCAGAAGCCCATCGGCATGAGCAGGCGGGAGATCGGCAGGCCGGTTCGGGCAGAGATTCGGGACACAACCGGCAGAAAAAGTGCCGCCGCGCCGACGTTCTGCATGAATGACGAAATGATGGCAACCGTACCGGAGACGATCGGGATGATGCGTTTTTCTGTTTTTCCTCCGATTTGCAGGATGGTTTGGGCCACTTGACCCACCAGTCCGGTTTTGTCGAGTCCTGCACCGATGATCATGACAGCGATGATGGAGATCACCGCGTTACTCGAAAAGCCGTCGAACAGGTGTTCAGGTGGCACCAATCCCTTTTCGAGTCCGATCCAGGGCGCAAACAGGTCGGTCAATCCGAGCACCACCATGATGGTGACCGCGGCAATATCCACATCCACGATTTCAAATGCGAAAAGGTAGATGGTAAGCAACAGAATCATCCCGACCCAGACGATCTCGGGATTGGTGCCTTCATAGTAGAGCGCGATAGATTCCAGAACGACAATCGCGATTGTCGCCAGGATTTTGCGAATCGACCGTTTGGGCGCGTCTTTCTTGCGTTCTTTCTTTCGAGCTGAGGCCGAATCGTTGCGGGTGAGGAATTCTAACATGGGATTCAATAGATCAGGGCCATCGTGATCATCATCACGATCAGGAACAAGGCCGTCATGATGGCGCCTGCACGAACGAAGTCGGGTACACGGTATCCCGCTGGCCCCATGATCAGCGCGTTGACCTGGTGAGTGGGGATCAGAAACGAGTTCGATGTCGCAATCGCCACGGTCAATGCAAATACGGCGGGGTCCGCACCGACACCCAGCGCGATATTGACAGCCAGTGGCACCAGCAGGACGGTTGCCCCAACGTTCGACATCACCAGCGTGAAAAAAGTCGCCAGGCCGGCAATTGCCAGTTGGATGACCCAGACTGGCATATTACCAACAACCGACAAAGTCTGGTCGGCAATCCATTTGGCCGTGCCGGTCTGTTCGACAGCGAGCCCCAGCGGAATGAGGCTGGCAAGCAGAAATACCGTTTTCCATGACACGGCCTTGTAGGCTTCCTCGACTTTGAGGACGCCGCTGATCACCATGCCGACAGCACCGGTGAGAAGTGCGACCGAGAGACGTACATTCGAGAACAGCACCATGGAGAGTGCAATGAGAAAGAAGATCAATGCCCACCCCACCTTATGCGGCCGCAGTTCTTCGTGTGGGTATTCCGTTGTGACAACGACGAAGTCGCGGTTGTCCTCGAGCCGTGCCAGTGCTTCCCAGGATGTGTGAACCACGAGCGTGTCGCCGGCCTGAAGAGGCAGGTTGCGGATGTCGTCACCTTCCATCATCGTCTTGCCGTCGCGATGCAAGGCGACCATGGCGATACCATAGGTTTTGCGCATCCAGACATCGCGTGCGCTCTTCCCAATCAGGGACGAGCCCGGCGGAATGACCAGTTCTGCAATCCCGGCATTGGTGGCGGCCAGTTCGTTGGCAAAGGCACGAACCTGGGCGCGTTTTGTGAGGTGAAAATGTTCGACGAATGCATCCAGATGTTTCGGGGCAGCGACGATGCCGAGGATCATTTTGGGCTGGATTTGGGTGTCGCGGCCAAGCGCAGCCGGACCAATGCGTGGCGCTTCTCCGGTGATTTGACTGGCGATAACCCGAATTCTGAAATCCGTTTCGATGTCATCGAGCATTTTACCAACCAGTTCGCTGTCATCCGGTACTTCGATCTCGAACACGGAATAATCGACACCATAGACATCATGGAAATACTGCATGGCATTTTGTGCGGAAGTGGCATCTTCGCCGCCGTGTTCGGGTAATACCAGCCGCCCGGCCAGAACGAAATAGGCAATGCCGGTCAATACCAGGGCGACACCCACCGGTGTTACCGAGAACAACCCCCAGGGCTTCATTTGCTGATCAGTCGGCAGCGCTGTGTTGGATGTCATGATGAGATCATTCAACAGGATCAGTGGCGAAGACCCCACCATCGTCATGGTTCCACCCAGAATGGCGCAAAACCCCATCGGCATGAGCAGTCGTGACATGGGGAGTCCCGAGCGGGCAGAGATTCGTGATACCACGGGCAGAAACAGGGCGGCTGCGCCGACATTTTGCATGAACGATGAAATGAAGGCGACCGTGCCGGAAATGATCGGGATGATCCGTTTTTCCGATGTGCCGCCGATAGTCAGGATGAAAGCGGCGACGCGGCTCATGATGCCGGTTTTGTCCAATCCGGCGCCAATGATCATCACCGCGATGATCGAAATGACCGCATTGCTCGAAAAACCGTCGAAAAGATGCTCAGGGGGAACGAGTGCGGATTCCAATCCCAGTAGTGGCGCCAGTAGCCCACTCAGGCCGAGCAGCACCATGATGCTGATGGCGGCGACATCGACCTCAACGATCTCGAAGGCAAAAAGATAGATGGTCAGCAACAGAATGGCTGATACCCAGGCAATTTCCCGGCTTGGCTGAATATCGGCGAGAAAAATGCCGAGCAATACGAAAAGGAACAGCGCGAACAGCTTTTTGCCTACCTTTTCGAGTGCTGGCGTGGCCGTCTCGGAGTGATCGTTCATGGCTGATCGGGACAGGGTCAGCTCAATAATGGCAGGATGAAGTCCTCGAAAGTCTCCTGGGTCAGCTGCCCGCGGTGGATATAGACGATTTTTCCCTCCTTGTCGATGACGACGGTATAGGGCACGATCTGCTTGTCGTTGCCCCATTCAGTCAGCAGGTCACCATTGGTAGCCGGGTCACCGACCAGGACGGGATAGTTGATACCCAGGGTACGTTTGACGTTGGCCAGCTTGCGGGCTTCATCCAATCCCAGGCCAATGACTTGCAAGCCCTTGTCACCATATTGTGACTGGAATCTGACGAGATCCTTTATTTCGTACTGACAGGGTGCGCACCAACTGGCCCAGAAGTTCAGAACGATCACCTTGCCTTTCCATTCGTCCAGAGAATGTGTTTTTCCATCCAGTCCCTTGAGTTTGAAAGGCTTCATTTTCCAGGCATCGTTGGTATGTCCTGGTAGAACCGTCGTCGTGGTTTTAGGCGTGGACGACGTGTTGGCGCTCACTGACGCGGGCTTTTTATCAGCTTTGGCGCTGGCATCATAGCTCACCCAGGCAATGCCGGAGATGGCTGCAACGATCAGCGCGGCTGCGAGCAGTCTTGTAGCATTCATTTCTGGGTCCGTGGTGTTTCCTGCTTGCGTACGACATTCCAGACGACTTTGTATTTTTCGCCGAGCGAATTGATGTAGGGAACCAGTTTCTCATCGAAAATCGCCTGGCGAATTCTGTCCTTGATCGCTTCGAACGATCTGACGCCGCCGGGACGGCGCTCGAGAATCGTAATGATGTGAAAGCCCATCGGTGTCTCGATCACTTCGCTGATTTCGTTGTCTTTCAGCTTGGCGATGGCTTTCTCGATCACCGGGGCGCCGGTGCCTTCCTTGATCCAGCCCATGTCGCCGTTACGGCTGCGTCCGTAAGGGTCGATACTGTATTTGCCGGCGAGCTTGAACAGGCTTTTCCCCGCCAGGATCTTTTTGCGAACAGCCTCGGCTTCCTTGCGGGTTTTGAGAACGATCTGGCCGACATGGCGGCGTTCCGGGATGACGGCGATCTTGGGGTGGGCCTTGAGGTAATCACGTAGTACCTTTTCGTCGCTGGTCCACTCTTTCTGTTTCTTCTCGATCAGCAATGCAGGCAGGCGTTCCGCCTGATAATTCGCGATTTTTTCCGAAACGTCGATATGATCGTCTTCAGCGGCTTTGGCGAGAAGTACCAGTTCCGCCTGTTGATAGAGGCGATCGGAAAGCCATTGCTCGGAGGGTTTTGCAGTTATTCCGACACCATCGGTGAGGTCGGCATAGGTGATTTTCAATCCATCCTTTCCTGTCAGCAGAACGGTGTCGGGTTTGAGATCACCGGCGAGCCGGTCTTCGAAGATTTTGACATCGTAGGTCTTTTTGAGTGATTGAATGGTTTTTACCCGTAGTTGCCGATATTGGTCGGAAATCCAGGCCGATTTGGCCGCGGTCAGTGCATCCGAATTCCCGGCAAACTCATTTTTCATTTTTTTCAATACATCCTCGGGAATATGGATGCTGTCACGCAGTTTGTCCTTGTAGATCTTGTAGAGCAAACCCGTCCGAAAGCTCTTCAGGTCTTTTTTGAAACTTTCGGACTGGTCCAGTCCCAGGGATTTGGCTTCCAGCCGCAGCAGTCGTGAGGCCACCAGACGTTGCAGCAGGTCGCCGCGCAATGAGGCTTGCTCATCCTCGTCCATGGTGACGAACTGGGTGGCGAAAGGGGAGCTGTTGACCGCTTGCTCCAGATCACTGGAGGTTACCTTGAGGTTTCCAACGGTGGCGAGAACTTCGGGTTTTGCGTCAGCATAAAGAGGAATCAATACAACGGACAGCGCAATAAAAATCAGTTTTTTCATCAGGAAAGATCAGTTGCGATAAGGGATTTCATGCAGGGCATTATATTCGCGCCAGGAAAGGGCCTCAAATAGCTTGCCCGGAAAAAATTTTGAATTCGGAAAAAAAAGCGCCAGCCCGAAGGCTGGCGCGGTTGGGGTTGAGGAAGAATCAGTCTTCAGGAGGAATGGCGCCACCTACATCCGGTGCGCTGCCATGCATCCAGGCAACCGCTGCCTCGAAGTCCTCGAGGATAGGTTTGCCGTTCCAGACATCATCATCGTCGTCAGCGATCAACGGGACGCCTTTCTCATTGGTGAAGTGGCATGCTGCGCACTTCAGTGGGCCATGAGAACCGTCGGGGTTGTAGCTGGCTGCCTGCTTGTAGGTCGTGATATCGACATCAGGCGTTACCGGATACAGACCGTGGATCGACTGGTGACAGGCCTGACAAGCCAGTCCGGCGTGGCCTTTGCTGTAACGCATCAGGCTGTATTTGCCGGGTTGGTTGATCGGGAAGGCGACGCCGCCCTGACCTTCGACAAATGGTGCTGCATGGCAGTCCGCGCAGTGCGGTGCACCAGCCGACAGCCAGTAATCCCTGCCGTGAGTCGCGGCCGAATAAGGCACAGCAGTTGCGCCAGTTGCGCCCTTGGGCAGTTTCAGCGACTTCGGATCGACTGCCGGGTTGGCCGACAGTGGAACGACATTGATGTCACCATCGACGTCCTTGCTGGCCATCGGACCGTTGCCTTTGAGGGCGATGACGGCGATGTCAGGTACCAGACGCTTGTCAGCCCAGGTCAGCAGGATACCGGATTTTCCGGGTGTGTCATGACCCTTGCTGTCCAGTACGACTTTCGGATCGAGGTATTTGTCGATCAGGGTTTGCTTGCTGACGCCAATCGCGGCTGCAATCTCATCCAGCGACTTGTTGCGGATGGTTTCCCCTGTTTGCATGAAGGCATTTTTCAGGTTGTCACGCTGATACAGTTCACGGCTCAGCTGGTTGTGACAGTTGGTGCACCACAGGCCCTTGCCACCCTTGCCGTTGCCGATCTGCGAGACATTGGCCTGCAGCCACTTGCCGACGGAGTTGAGATACTCCTTGGTACCTACACCATCCTTGTCCTTGCCAGGGTTGGAGTGTACATCACGTCCAACATAGCAGCCGCCTGCCGCATCGCGGTTATCCGCATTGGCATAGGCATTTTTTCCGTCGGGCGTGATCGGGTAGCCGTCCATACTGCGGTCCTGGCGGTGTGCCGGGTGGCAGGCTTGGCAGGCGCCGGAGCGACCCTGGGAGTCAGGCATCGGTACAGCGGTCTGGTGCACTGTATGCATGGCTTGTGTCAGCGGCGGAATCAGCTTTTCCTCGCCCGTCTTCGGGTCCTTGAACTTCTTGGAGTTCAGTACACCGATGACGTTGTCGGCATGGCACTTCTGACAGAGGATGGGATCCCGGCCAAGGCGGTTCTTGAGCGCCCGGCTGTTGGGGTTGTAGTTCTTCAGGAAGTCGGTGCCGTTGTGGTCATCATGCATTTCCATGATGGAAATGGAAGTCGCCTTGAGGTTGGCAATCCAGTCCGAGGCACCCAGGCCCTTCCAGAATGCGCGTTCCTGTTCGTACAACTTGTACTTGTCGCCATTGGCGGTTTTGTTGCCGTGGCAGTTGGCGCAGTTCGGGATGTCGATCGGGTTGGTGCCGACGAAGCTGACCGGCTTGCCGCTGTGGCTGTCGATGACCGGCTTGCCGGTATCGGCGTCCACCAGATTGACGAAAGCCTCCTGATACGGCTGAATATCGCTTTCAACCAAGCCAAGGATATCCTTGCGTGAGGTTGCATCGGTGAACGGTGTCAACGGCAGACCCAGCGCGTCCCAGATGCCCGGGTTGGTCAGCACGATGGGTACATTGTCGAGTACCGGCGACTTGGTGTAGACGATGGTGCCTTTTTCGCCTGTGTAGTGCAGATGCCCGCCTTTCATCGGGCTCGGTACAGCGGCACCCGCTGGGCCATTGTCCTTTGGAATCGGGATATGGATACCGACAAATTTCTTTTCGCTGTCGGCGGTTGTGTTTTTCGGGTTGGTACCCTTCAGGTCCTTGTAGACATAGAGATGTGTAAAGTACGCATTGGCAACGTTTTCGTTGGCGCTGTATTTACCATCTTTGTTGATGTCGTAAGGAACATCCCAGTAGTGCAGCTTGTTGCCTTCTGAATAAGTATTGCCAAGGTGGCCGTATTCCAGCTTGAAGCGCTTTTTGCCATCGACGACGACACTGTGGTCTTTTTCGTCGGCCTCAAGCAGTTCGGGGTATTTTTTTTTGCCAGTCGCAGTCTTGATGACCTGGCTTTGAATCGAGTTGTAGGGTGGAAGGACACAGCAATAGGTAAAGTCGAAGCCGGTGCAGTGCATGCCCAGCTCGTAGTTCACCGTAATGTTGTAGTCGTTTTTCGGGTGGGTTGCAGTACCCCCCATGGCCGATTTCACCATGGCGGCAGTGCTCCCCTTGATGGTATCAGCCGCTGACTGGGCAGTCTGGCATCCGCTGATTGCCAGAACAGCCCCGGCGCTTAAGCCGATGGCTACCATCAGGTCTCGCCTGATCCTCTTCATAGTTTATCCTCTCGGGTAGTAACGATGTTTAACACGAGCCTGTGGTAGACGCACAGGCCACAGCTTCTTTTCAGGAACGCTTTTATAGCATAAATACAACATCGAATCTACGATCAGGCAGATTTTGAGTGCTAATTCAGTAATTTAGAAAAAACTAATAGACTGTGATGGGTGAATGTCGGCGCATCGGTGTTGTGCCTGGGCAACAGGTGTATGGTTTATGTTCTTGCTGAATTCTCAATAATCAGTACAATTCGCAGGCCCATCGAGTTGGGTTCCCATTAAATCTTGTGGTTTCCGTTCCGAGCGGTTCCGCCGTTCTCTCGGATGCGTGGTCGCGGCTGCTAGCCCGGATTTGTCACAGGGTCGCGTAGCGAGGCCGCATTGGGCGGTTGCAGTCGTGATCCTGTGAGAAATCCGGGCTGGTTGTGCGCAGTTCCCCGACATATACCCAGGATTCGGCTAAGCAACAGGAAACAGAAACACGATCCTCGTCTGTCCTCAGTGGATGCGGACAGATTCAGTATAAGTAGAGTTTGAATACGGATAAGTAAAGTTTGAACATGGCCACTGTTTTGTATCAATTCTTCCCTTTTCTCCGCTGGTTCAAACTGGTGAACAGCCAAACATTGAAAGCGGACGCCATGGCGGGGTTGACGGGGGCCGTGATCGTGTTGCCGCAAGGCGTCGCTTTTGCCACGATTGCTGGCTTGCCGCCCGAATACGGCTTGTATACCGCCATGGTTACGCCGGTGATCGCGGCATTGTTCGGCTCTTCGTATCATCTGGTTTCCGGGCCGACGACGGCGATCTCCA
>CAZTJP010000071.1:0-9561 GCA_964613895.1 uncultured Thiotrichales bacterium
GACCCTGTGAGAAATCCGGGCTATCCGGCGGGCGCTGCGCCAATAAAAAAACAGCGCCTGTTCCGGCGCTGTTCTTTCGTTCGTCCGGCCTGTTGCCGGACCTTGAATTTGGAGCGGGAAACCAGATTCGAACTGGCGACCCCAACCTTGGCAAGGTTGTGCTCTACCAACTGAGCTATTCCCGCGTGAGGCTGCGTATTATGGCGAACTCTCCCATCCTGTCAAGAGGGTTGCGCGTAAAAACGATCGCTGTCGATTCGCGACGGCCATGCGCATCAACGAGCCGCCGAGCGAAGATAGACGATCATCGACCAGAGCGTCAATACTGCCGCCACCATCAGCAACCAGAAGCCGATCTGAAAGGTCGGCAAGCCCAGCAGTGGACGTTCGTACAGCAGAAAGAACAGCGCGAACATCTGCACGGTCGTCTTGATCTTGCCGAGCATGGACACTTTGACCTTGCTGCGCTCGCCCAGTTCCGCCATCCATTCGCGCAACGCCGAAACCGTGATCTCCCGCCCGATGATGATAATGGCTGCCGCCGCCAGCCAGATGCCGCCAAAACGCTCGACGATGATCACCATCACCGCCGCCACCATGAGCTTGTCCGCCACCGGATCGAGAAACGCGCCGAAAGGCGAAGTCTGGCCGAGCTTGCGGGCGAGATAGCCGTCGAACCAGTCGGTGAAACCCGCGATAGCGAAGATGGTCGCCGCGATCTCGCCCGAACGCGGCAATGGTGCATAAAAAACCACGATTACCAGCGGGATCGCGACGATCCGCAGGATGGTCAGCGCATTGGGTATGTTCAGTTTCACAGGATAGTGTTCAGAAATCGTCAGTCGTGATGATAAACATCGTACACCAGCCGGGCCAGCTTTCTGCTGATGCCCGGCACTTTTTGCAATTCATCGACACTTGCGCGGGTCACGCCCTTGATGCCGCCAAAAGCCTTGAGCAGCGCCTGCCGCCTTTTGGGGCCCAGACCGGGTATCCCCTCGAGTGTCGATGTGACCCGCGACTTGCCACGCCGGGCGCGATGACCGGTGATCGCAAAACGGTGTGATTCATCGCGCAAGTGTTGCACCAACAGAAAGCCGGCCGAGTTCTCGGGCAGGGATATCCCCCCTTCCCGTCCGGCGACGAACAGGGTTTCCAGCCCCGGTTTGCGCCCTTCCCCCTTGGCGATGCCGATCAGCGTCATGCCTTGGATGGCGAGTTCTTCCATCACCTCGCGCGCCTGCCGCAACTGGCCGCGCCCACCATCGACGAACAGCACATCCGGCAACGGCGCCTGCTCGCGCAGCAAGCGCTTGTAACGGCGCGTCAGCACCTGCCGCATGGCGGCGTAGTCGTCGCCGCCGGTGATGCCTTCGATGTTGTAGCGTCGGTAGTCTTCCGGTTTGGGCGCGCCTTCCTCGAACACCACGCAGGAAGCGGTGGTCAACTCGCCGCCGGTATGTGAAATATCGAAGCATTCGATGCGCGCCGGCCGCGCCTCCAGCCCCAGTAGCGCCTGCAGGTCATCGACGCGATCCTGCTGACTGGCGCGGGTGGCCATCTCGGCGCGGATCGCCAGACGGGCGTTGCTTTCGGCCATCTCCAGCCAGCGCGCCCGCTTGCCACGTACCTGATGATGCAGTGAGACCTTGCGCCCGGCACGCAGTGCCAGCATTTCCTGCAACAAGGCCGTCTCCTTCAGGGGCTGGTTGACGATGATCTCTGCCGGTGGTTCACGGCTGGCGTAATACTGCCCGAGGAAGGCTGCCAGCACGTCGGCAGCCTCGGCACGCTTCTCCGGCAAGCGCGGATGCCAGGCGCGGTTCCCCAGGCTGTTGCCCTGACGAATGAAGAACACCTGCACGCAGGCGCGCCCGCCTTCCACCACTGCAGCGACCACATCGACATCCCCACTGGCGCCGCTGATGGCCTGTTGCTGACTGATCTTGCGCAAACTTTCGATCTGATCGCGGTAACGCGCAGCGGCTTCGAATTCGAGCGCCTCGGCGGCCTGCTCCATGCGTGCGATCCGTTCGGCGATGACATCGTCGCTGCGGCCTTCGAGAAAGCGCATGCTGTCCTCGACATCGCGGGCATACTGATCGGCGTCGATCAGCCCCACGCAGGGCGCGGTGCAACGCTTGATCTGGTATTGCAGACAGGGCCGTGAGCGGTTGTTGAAATAGCTGTCCTCGCACAACCGGATCTGGAACACCTTCTGCAACTGGTTGAGCGTGAAACGCACCGATGAGGCGCTGGGATACGGCCCGAAGAAGCGGCCGGGCTTGTGGCGGCTGCCGCGATAGAAACTCAGGCGGGGAAACTCGGCCTCGGTGGAGACGTGGATATAAGGGTAGCTCTTGTCGTCGCGCAACAGAATGTTGTAGCGCGGCTTGAGCGACTTGATGAGGTTGCTCTCCAGCAACAACGCTTCCGCTTCCGTTGCGGTGACGGTGGTCTTGAACTCGGTGATCTGCGCCACCATCCGGCCAATGCGCAGGCTTTGATGCCGTTTGGTGAAGTAGCTGTTGACCCGTTTGCGCAGGTTGGCCGCCTTGCCGACATAGAGCAGTTCGCCCTTGTCGCCGAACATCTGGTAGACGCCCGGCTTTTCCGGCAATTGCAGGCGCAACTGCCGCAGGCGCTCGGCGTGATCATCAGCCATCGGCCAGACCGCCGCGGACGCCAGAAAAATCGGGGATTCGAAAATCGGAACGCATGAAATGGCATGCCATGACGCCATTCTATACGAAAGAAAAACCCCGGATGAAGTCCCGGCGGATGGTTCATCCGGGCTTCATCCGGGGCACTTGGTCTGCACCACAGCCGGCGGGAATCGCCGGTTGCGGTATCAAGCCCGATGAATGATCAACGATAGACCAGACCGTGGCTGCCAGCCAATGCGTAGATCTCCTGGGTGTCATCGACCCGCAGCTTGTCGCGCACGCGGTGCTTGTAGGTGCTGACAGTCTTGGGGCTGAGCGCCAGGCGGCTGGAAATCTGCAATGGCGTTTCACCCTGGCTGAGTTGCAGCATGACCTGCATCTCACGCTCGGACAGCCGGTCCAGTGGCGAGACTTCACCGCCGGGCAGCAGCGAGATCGCAATCTTCTGGGCAATCTCCGGGCTGATGTATTTCTCGCGATTCTTGACCGCCACGATGGCGTCGGCGATGTCGTTCGCCGCGGTATTCTTGGAGACGAAGCCGGACGCGCCGGTTTCCAGCAAGCGGCGCGGGAACGGCCCATTGGAATGGATCAGCATCAGTACGATGCCCACGCGCGGATGATTCATACGCAGCTGATCGATCGCCTCGAAGGCCCCGTGGCCACCAATCGACAGACTCATCAGTACCACATCCGGCTGATCGGCCTTGACGGCGTTGACGACCTCGTCGGAATTGCTCACCTGCTTAGCAATCTGGATATCTTGATCCTCGAATGCCGCCAGAATCTCTTTGTCCTCGAATTTCTTGTTATCTGCAACCAGTAACTTGATCATTGTCTCTCCCTGTTGTATCGCCTGATTTTATCCTGGAGACTCCTCGCAATCGGCGGACTGTTCGCTTCAGTTTCCATTGAAAGGCGCGTCTCACGACCGTGAGAAAGATTATAAGCGGATGCCGATTGGCTCAAGAGCCGCTGACACGACAGGCAGCAGACCGCCTCTTTTCAGTGACAGACGCGCCTTTGCCGCGACCATGCCGTGAACCGTTTCTCATTTCGGCACGCAGCCTGCCGCCATGAAACCGCGATATTTCACAGTTTCAGCAACGCGGAACCCCAGGTGAATCCACCGCCAAAGGCCTCCATCAACAGCGTTTCTCCCGGCTGGATCTTGCCGGCGCGTACGGCGTGATCGAGCGCCAGCGGAATCGAGGCGGCCGAGGTGTTGCCGTGTTCGGCCACGGTCACCACCACATGATCCATGTCCATATTGAGTTTTTTCGCGGTCGCCTTGATGATGCGGATATTGGCCTGATGCGGCACCAGCCAGTCGATATCCGATTTCTCCAGGCCGTTCGCCGCCAGTGTTTCATCGACGATGCGACCCAGCGTGTTGACCGCAACGCGGAAGACCTCATTGCCCCTCATCTGCATGAACGCCTTGCCATCCGTCACCGCGTCATAGCCACTGGAGATGCCAAAAGGCACGTGCAGCAACGCTTCATAGGCACCATCGGCATGCAGATGGGTGGACAGAATGCCGGGCTCATCCGAGGCTTCCAGCACCACCGCGCCAGCGCCATCGCCGAACAGCACGCAGGTGCCGCGATCGGTCCAGTCGACGATGCGGGACAGGGTTTCCGCGCCGATGACCAGCGCGCAACGGTGGGAACCGGAACGAATGAACTTGTCGGCCACCGACAACGCATAGACGAACCCGGTGCAAACAGCCTGCAGATCGAAAGCCGGGCAGCCGTGGATGTCGAGCCGCTGCTGCAGCAGGCAGGCGGTGCTGGGAAACACCTTGTCGGGCGTGGTCGTGCCAACGATGATCAGATCGATATCCGCAGCCGTCTTGCCGGCCGCTTCCAGCGCCCGCCGCGCGGCCTGCTCGGCCAGATCGCAAGTGGTTTCATCCTCCGCGGCGATATGCCGTTTGGCAATGCCAGTGCGCTCACGTATCCATTCGTCGCTGGTGTCGACCATCTTCTCGAGATCGTGGTTGTCCAGCACCTTCTCGGGAAGGTAACTGCCGGTTCCGATGATACGTGAATACATTCAGGGTTCTCCTGGTTGCCCGCCAGCGGGAGTCAATGACGTGGCCTTGGAATGGACGCTGCGCTAGCCATTGCCGGCCAGCAATCGTTCCACTTCGGCGCCGATCTTGTCGGGGATGTTCTGCTGGGCTTCCACCCGGGCGATCTTGATGGCATTGGCATAGGCGAACACATCGGCCCCGCCATGGCTCTTGATGACGACCCCTTTCAGGCCCAGCAGGCTGGCGCCATTGTAACGCCTTTTATCGATACGGCGCAGAAATGCCTTCAGCACCGGACGGGCGCACAATCCGGCCAGCTTGGTGAACGGGTTGCGCATGAATTCTTCCTTGATATAGGTGTAGATCATTTTCGCCAGCCCTTCGCTGGTCTTGAGCAGCACATTGCCGACGAAACCATCACAGACCACCACATCGACGCGATCGGAATAGATATCGTCGCCTTCGACGAAACCGATATAGTTGAGGTCACTCTCATCCAGCATCGCGCCCGCCTCCTTGACCACCGGGCTGCCTTTGATGGCTTCGGCGCCGACGTTGAGAATGCCAACCCTGGGCGTGCCGCCATCGACCGCCCTGGCCAGCGCCGAGCCCATGGCGGCGAACTGGAACAACTGTGCGGCGGAACAATCGATATTGGCGCCCAGATCGAGGATATGGGTATGGCCGCCCAGCGAGGGCAGTGCGGTGCAGATGGCCGGGCGATCGACGCCGGGCAGCGTCTTCAGCACGAACTTGGCGGTCGCCATCAGTGCGCCGGTGTTGCCGGCGCTGACACAGGCCTGCGCCTGGCCGGACTTGACCATGTCGATCGCGACCCGCATCGAGGAATCTTTCTTGTTGCGCAGCGCCAGCGCGGGGGATTCGTCCATTTCGACGACTTGCGTGGCATGTACGATACGCAGGCGCGCCCGATCCGTCGCCCCCTGTTGGCTCAGATGCTGCTCGAGCGTGTCCCGATCGCCCACCAGCACCAGTTCGATGTCGTTGAACTCGCTCAACGCCTGGATCGCTGCGGGCACGGTGACCTCGGGCCCGAAATCCCCGCCCATGGCGTCAAGCGAAATCGTGTAAGTCACAGCGGAACCGGTCTGTTGCAGAATCGAAAGGGCAACGGCCCCGAAGGTTGCCGTCGCCCCGAAAACAGATCAATGAAGATCGCGGAAACGCTACTCGTCGTCGTCTTCGTCGTACGCTTCTTCCACCGTGTGGATGACCTGGCGGCCACGGTAGAAACCATCCGGCGTCACATGGTGACGACGATGCGTTTCACCGGTGGTGGAATCGATCGACAGCGTGGGCGCGCCCAGCGCATCGTGGGAGCGACGCATACCGCGCCGGGAAGGGGTTTTGCGGCTCTTCTGAACAGCCATTTTACAACTCCGTCACAAGTTTACAGATTCTGATCCGTTCACCCTTCGGGTGAACTCAATGTTTCTTCAGGCCCGCCAGCGCCGCGAAGGGATGTTCGCGCTCCGGAGACGGTTCCGCCTCACGCCAGCCCCGCCAGCTACACAGCGACTCGTCCGGATGCTTCGGGATCCAGGGTGCCGCCAACAGCAGTTCGTCTTCCAGCATCCGCACCACATCGAGTCGCTCATCCACATCCAGCACCACCGGATCGATACCTTCATCAAGCGCCACCGCTTCGGCTTCCGTTCTCACCGGCTTGAGCAGAAAACGGGCCATCAGCGGCAACCTGAAAGGCTCCAGACAGCGCTGGCAAACGACCTCGATCTCGGTGCTGACCGTGCCTTCGACACAATGCGCCAGCAACGGGTCGCGCCGGAATCCGAGTGTCAGTTTGACCACGCCGCCGGGGTTCTCACCCATCTCGAGCAGCCGTGTGAATTTCACCAGTGGCAACTCACCATCGAACCGCGCTTCGCGGTCGGCGGCCTTGAAAGGGTCGAGAAACAATGGCGCCTGGGCAGACATAAGCGCGCGATTATATACTGGCCGACGGGGGGAATGAAGCCTTTTCTCGATATTCCCGCAGCCGGTGATACATCACGACTTCTCTTTGGATTCCGGCTCATCTGCGCTGATGCCCGGCTGACGTGCCCGCTGATCCAGCGGCGTCAGATCAGCCAGTTCGCGGGCGGGCCGAACGCCCAGTTCGCTCATCCGCCGAGCGCCGGGCAACAATTGACGCTCGAGCGATCCCAGTGTCTTGTTGAAATACTCGACGCTGCTGTTGAGACTTTTGCCAAGCCGCTGGAAATGCGCCGTGAAAGTCGAAATCCGCCGGTACAGCTCTTCGCCGGTTTCGCGAATGCGCTCCGCATTCTCGGAGAAAGCTGCCTGTTTCCAGCCATGGGCAACAGCGCGCAGCAATGCCATCAGACTGGAAGGTGTCGCCAGTACGATATTGCGCTGCATCGCGAATTCCATCAGCTCGGCGTCCGCCGCCAGCGCACTGCCAAGAAACGGATCCCCGGGCACGAACAGCACGACGAAGTCGGGACTGCGGGAAAACTGCGACCAGTAGCGCTTGCTGGCCAGTGAACGCACCCGCTCGCGCAGGTTGGCGGCATGCCGCTTCATTTCGCGCAAGCGGGTTGACTCGTCGTCGGCATCGACCGCGCGCAGATAGGCATCCAGCGGCGCCTTGGCGTCGATCACCAGCTGCCCCTGCCCCGGCATGTGGACGATCATGTCCGGTCTGAGCGCGCCATCATCCGACTGCACGCTGACCTGTTCGGAAAAATCACAATGCTCCACCATGCCCGCCAGCTCCACCAGACGCTTGAGGGTCATCTCGCCCCAGCGACCACGCACATCGGAACGTTTCAGCGCATTGACCAGATGGCTGGTCTGTTGCCGCAAGTGCTGCTCGGATTCCGCCAGCAGCCGCAGCTGTTCGCTCAGCGAACCGAAACTGGCCTCGCGTTTCTGCTCGATTTCCCTCAACTCGGCGCGGGCACGCTCCAGGGTGTCGCGAATCGGCGCCACCAGGTTGTCGATCGCAGTCTGCCGTTCGCGCAGGTCGGCGCTGGCGCGTTCACGATGAAGATTGAGATTTTCCCCCGCCAGGCGCAGAAACAGATGACTGTTTTCCTTCAGTGCCTGACGCGACAATACCGCGAAATGCCGCGCCAGGGTCTTGCGCGCATCGCTGAGCTGGCCGAGCTGGGCCTCGAATTGCCGGCGCCGCCCTTCCATCTCGGTTTCGAGTCGGGCCTTGTCGATACGCAGTTGCTGAATCTCTCGCTGCAGATGCAGCCAGGTGATGCCTGCACCGATGACCAACCCCAGCAGCGCCGCGGCCAGCAGCAGATAGACTCCGGTACCTTGCAGTTCGATCAACACGCTCTGGCGGTGTTGGCGCTGGCCACATCGGCGTCGGTCAGCCATGCCAGCAATTCGCGCGGCTGCGCCAGCGTCGCATCCGCGCCCCAGTGAGACGGCACCTGCTGCTCATCGATATAGCCCCAGCCGGCGATCAGGGTACGCATACCCGCCGCGCGTCCTGCCTCGATATCCCTTTGGGCGTCGCCGATATAAAGACAGGCGCCGGCATCGACGCCGGCCCGATCCGCCGCGGTCCACATTGGCAGGGGATGGGGTTTGCGCTCGGCGGTCGAATCGCCCGATACGATACAGGCGGCACGGTCGGACAAGCCTGCCTGCGCCATCAGCGGTTCGGTCAGCCAGCCCGGTTTGTTGGTCACTACGCCCCAAACGATGCCTTGCGCTTCCAGTGCCTCGAGCACCGTATCCATGCCCGCAAACAGCCGCGTTTCGACGCACAATCGTGCCCGGTAATGATCCAGAAAAGCTTGCTTGCGGCGTTCGAAATCCACATCAGCCTGATCGTCCCCAAAAGCCAGCCGCACCAGTGCCGCCGAACCATGCGAGACGTGATCGCGCAGTGCTTGGGCCGGCCATGCCGGGCGCCCTTCGGCCATCACCACGCGGTTGAGCGCCGCGATCATGTCCGGCGCCGTATCGAGCAAGGTGCCATCGAGGTCGAAGAATACGCCTTGAACCGCAGTCATTCGGCTTCCCGCTGACAAGCCATCAGATAGTTGACATCGACATCATCGCCAAGCCGGTATTCACGGCGCAACGGGTTGTAGGTCATGCCGGTCAGATCGGTAACTGTCAGCCTGGCCGAACGTGCCCAGCCCGCCAACTCCGAAGGTTTGATGAAACGCGCGTACTCGTGTGTGCCGCGCGGCAACAGCCGCAGCACGTATTCGGCGCCTACGATCGCCAGCAGGAACGACTTTGGATTACGGTTGAGCGTCGAAAAGAATACCCATCCTCCGGGCTTGACCAATGTCGCACAGGCTTGCACCACGGCTTCAGGGTCGGGCACGTGTTCCAGCATCTCCATGCAGGTCACCACATCGAACGAAGCCGGCGCCTCGGCAGCCAGCGCTTCGACCGATATCCGCCGATAGGCCACTTCGCGGCCGGACTCCAGCAGATGCAGTTCCGCCACCGACAGCGGCGCCTCGCCCATGTCGATGCCTGTCACCGTGGCGCCATAGCCGTTCATGGCTTCAGCCAGAATGCCACCACCACAACCGACATCCAGTACCGCCTTGCCGGCAAGTTCGGCATGGCGGTCGATGTAACCGAGCCGCAACGGGTTGATGTCATGCAACGGCTTGAATTCACTCTGGGGATCCCACCAGCGCGAGGCCAGCGATTCGAACTTGGCGATTTCCGCCGGGTCAACATTGGTCGCAGTCTTCATGCGCGCCATTCTACACCAGGCCGGCCAAGGTGGCTTGACGGCGTGATGGCCAAGCCCGGAGACACGGACGATACAGGCGTGCGGGATCTATCCCGAATTTCTCACAGGATCACGGCTGCGGCCGCCCAATG
>CAZTJP010000072.1:0-9527 GCA_964613895.1 uncultured Thiotrichales bacterium
CGTTATTCCGTCAGAAACCGCATCGAAAAATCGATGCTGTTCACATCTTTCGTCAGGGCGCCGCAGGAGATGGCATCGACGCCGGTTTCAGCGATGGCACGCACGGTATCCAGTGTGACATTGCCGGACGCTTCGAGTCGTTTGCCGTTGTGATTGGCTTGCACCGCGCGGCGCAGATCATCGAGCGGGAAGTTGTCCAGCAGGATGATATCGGCATCGGTCGCCTGCGCCTGTTCGAACTCATCCAGCGACTCCACCTCCACCTCGATCCGCAGTTCCGGGTGCAGGCGGGCAGCGGCTTCTACCGCCGCGGCAATCGAACCGCGCGCCGCGATATGGTTCTCCTTGATCAGCACCTGGTCGTAGAGCCCCAGCCGGTGGTTCTCGCCGCCCCCGGTGCGCACTGCGTACTTCTGTGCCAGCCGCAGCCCCGGAATGGTCTTGCGCGTGTCCAGGATGACCGCGCCTGTGCCCCGAATGCGTTCGACATAGCGGCCGACGAGGGTGGCGGTACCTGACAGTGTCTGCAGGAAATTCAGTGCCGTGCGTTCTCCGGTCAGCAGTTGACGGGCGTTGCCGACGAGGTGGCACACCACGGTATCAGCCGGTTGGCGGCTGCCTTCGCTGATGGCCCAGTCGATTTCGATGTCGGGGTCGAGCTGGCGAAAGGTTTCATCGAACCACGGGCGTCCACAGACGATGGCCTCTTCCCGCAACAGCACGCGCGCGGTGGCGGTGGTTTCGGGATCGATCAACGCCGCAGTCACATCGCCGGTGCCGATATCCTCGCGCAGCGCCCGGGTGACATTGTCGGTGACATCGCGCATCAAAGGGTCGGCGGGCATGGGTTCCTCCATATCGCGGTTTGGCCTGCCAAGGCCGTGTCGGCGAGTTTACCCTGAATTTCACATGAGTTCCCTACTATGGTTGCCGAAGGCTCGCTACGCGACCCTGTGAAGCAGTCGTGCGACGTGACCTGATGACAGATTCGGGTTAACTTCTCTGTTTTCCACGAAACGACAAGGATTTTTACGAGTGAAAAAATATGACGTTTATGCGCTGGGGAACGCATTGGTAGACATGGAATTCGAGGTCAGCGACCAGTTTCTGCTGGACAACGGGATCGAAAAAGGCGTGATGACACTGGTGGACGAGGACAGACAGCACGAGCTGATGTGCCAGTTGGATGCTTTCGAGGGGAACAAGGCCAGCGGCGGCTCGGCCGCCAACACGCTGATCGCGGTGGCCTGTTTTGGTGGCAGCGCCTTCTATTCCTGCCGGGTTTCGAATGACGAGTTGGGAGAGTTCTACATGCATGACCTGCATGCGGCCGGAGTGGACTCCAATCTCGATGGTGAACGGCCGTCGGGCGTCACCGGGAAATGTCTGGTGATGGTCACCGAAGACGCCGAACGGACGATGAACACCTTCCTCGGGATTTCGGGTTCACTGGATGCCAGCGATCTGGACGAGGACGCCATCCGGCATTCGGAATATCTCTATATGGAAGGCTATCTGGTGTCATCGCCCACGGGCAAGCAGGCCGCCTTGAAGGCGCGTGAGATTGCCCGTCAGGCAGGTGTGAAGATCGCGCTGACCTTTTCCGATCCGGCGATGATCGAGTTCTTCCACGACGGCCTGCGTGAGATGGTCGGCGATGGTGTCGATCTGCTGTTCTGCAACCAGGCGGAAGCACTGGCCTACACCGGCGCGACGACACTGGACGGCGCGGTGGACGAACTCAAACGCATCGCCCGGCAATTTGCCATCACTCTGGGCGCGGAAGGCGCCTTGCTCTACGACGGCGAGCAGACCGTGCAAATCGATCCCCATCCCGTCAAGGCTGTCGACAGCAATGGCGCGGGCGATATGTTTGCCGGTGCCTTTCTCTATGGCATCACGCATGGCAAATCGTTCCGCCAGGCCGGCGAGCTGGCCAGCCTGGCTTCCTCGCGCGTGGTCAGCCAGTTTGGGCCACGGCTGCCGAAAGAGGAACATCAGTTCCTGCTGGACATGGTGGAAAACACCCCGCAATGATCCGCTTGCCCCGTTCAGCCGCCGCCTGGGGGTCGCCTGCCTTCGAGGCAGTCTTCAAGCGCGAACTGGCGGCGCTGGGCAATGCGGGGCTGCCTTTGCAACAAGCCCTGCAAGTGGGCAACCTGGCGTTGGATGATGCCATCGATGTCGTGGTCCTGAGCCAGTCGGAGGCGGCGGGCCGACTGAAGCTCAAGGTCTCGCTGTTCTACACCTCGGTCATCGCCGGCTGCGCCTGCGATGACGATCCGACCCCCGTATCCGAAAACACCGAATGTTGCGAGTTACAGGTCGAGATCGACCGGGTGAGCGGTGAAGCCGCCATCCAGTTGCCTGATTGACTATTGGGTCATTATGGCGCAATACCGGCAGGCCTGACCGGGTCAGATTGCCGTGTTGATGGTGAGTGGTTGGGTGCAATCCAGCGCTCCCGAGTGCTGGCGTGTTTTTTGCAGCCGGGTAGGTGGATTCACCACGCACGAGGTCTGCAATTACCATGCAACGAGCACTCTCCATCGATCCGGACAAATGCACCGGATGTCTGCAATGCGAAATGGCCTGTTCCTATGAACACACCGGGGCCTTCAATCCGTCCCGCTCCGTGATTCGGGTTTTCACCTTCCACGCCGAAGGCCGTTTCGTTCCCTATACCTGTACCCAATGCGCCGAGGCCTGGTGCCTGATGGCCTGCCCGGTCGACGCGATTGCCGTCAATGCGGCTTCCGGCGCCAAGGAAGTCGATGAAGCGGCCTGCGTAGGCTGCAAGGTCTGCACCATTGCCTGTCCTTTCGGCACGATCAATTACAGCCAGGTGACGGGCAAGGTGGTGAAGTGCGATCTCTGTGGCGGCGACCCGCAATGCGCGGCGGCCTGTCCCACCGGCGCGATCACCTATGTCGATGCCGATCAGACCGGCTACGACAGAATGCGGCAATGGGCCGCCAGAACCGACGCCGCAGCAACCGCCTGACAGAGGAGGACATATCATGGCCTGGACTGGAAAGATCTTGCGCGTCGATCTGGGTGCGCGCACCTGTACCCCCGAACCGCTCAACCGTGAGTGGGCCGGGCAATATCTCGGTCAGCGTGGGCTGGCCACCAAGTATCTGGTGGAAGAAGTGGATCCGAATGTCGATCCCCTCGGCCCGGACAACAAGCTGATCTATGCCACCGGCCCGTTGACGGGCACGATGGCGTCCACCGCGGGCCGTTATTCGGTCATCACCAAGAGCCCGTTGACGGGCTGCGTCGCCTGCTCCAACTCGGGCGGCTTCATCGGTCAGGAACTGAAGAATGCCGGCTGGGATATGGTGATCGTCGAAGGCAAGGCGGACAGCCCGGTTTACCTGCATATCGAGAACGATCACGCCGAACTGTTGCCCGCTGACGACATTTGGGGCCAGAGCGTCTGGCAGGCCGATGAGTGGTTGCATAACCACCATCAGGATCCCATGCTGCGAGTGGCGGCAGTTGGCCGCGCCGCCGAGCAGGGTTGTCTCTATGCCTGCGTCATCAACGATCTGCATCGTGCGGCCGGCCGCTCCGGCGTCGGCACGGTGATGGCCTCCAAGAACCTCAAGGCGCTGGCGGTGCGCGGCACCCTAGGCGTCGGCAATATCAAGGACCCGGCGCGATTCATGGCCGCGGTCAATGCCGGCAAGCAGGTGCTGGCCGACAACGCCGTGACCGGCCAGGGCTTGCCCACTTATGGCACCCAGGTATTGATGAACGTCATCAATGAAATTGGTGCGTTGCCCACCCGCAATGCGCGTGAAGTGCAGTTTGAAGGCGCCAATGAGATTTCCGGCGAAGCGATGCACGAGCCGCGCCCGTCGGATGGCAAGCCCAATCTGACCACCAATGCCGGCTGTTTTGCCTGCACCATCGCCTGTGGACGTATATCCACCATCGACAAGGGTCATTTCTCGGTCAAGAACAAGCCGGAATACTGGGGTGCCTCCGGCGGTCTGGAATATGAGGCGGCCTGGGCTCTGGGCACTGACACCGGCGTGGATGATCTGGATGCGCTGACCTATGCCAATTTCATCTGCAATGAGGATGGCTTCGACCCCATCAGTTTTGGCGCCACCGTGGGTGCGGCGATGGAGCTGTACGGGCTGGGCGTGTTGACCACCGAGCAGACCGGCATTCCCTTCGAGTTCGGTTCTGCCGAAGCCTTGGTGCAGGCCGTCGAATGGGTGGCGAAAGGCGAGGGTTTCGGCCGCGAACTGGCGTTGGGGTCGAAACGGTTGTGCGAGAAGTATGGCCATCCCGAGCTGTCGATGACGGTCAAGGGGCAGGAATTTCCGGCCTATGACCCGCGCGGTATCCAGGGCATGGGACTGACTTATGCCACATCCAATCGCGGCGCCTGCCATCTGCGCAGTTACACCGTCGCCTCGGAAGTATTGGGTATTCCGGAGAAGACCGATCCGCTCACGGCCGAGGGCAAACCGGCATTGGTGAAAGCCTTTCAGGACGCCACCGCCGCGGTGGATTCCTCCGGCTTGTGCGTCTTCAGCACGTTTGCCTGGACGCTGGAGGACATTGCACCGCAGATCGATGCCGCCTGCGAGGGTGACTGGAGCGTGGATCGGCTGCTGGAAGTGGGCGAGCGGATCTGGAACATGGAGCGCCAGTTCAATATGGCAGCCGGCGTTGGCGGCGATCAGGACACCCTGCCCAGGCGGCTGCTGGAAGAACCGGCTGCCACCGGCCCGGCCAAGGGGCTGGTCAGCAAGCTGAAAGACATGCTGCCCGAGTACTATCAGTTGCGTGGCTGGAATGCGTCGGGTGAGCCGACCGATGAGACGCTCCAGCGGCTGGGTCTGGGCTGATGGACTACCTCATCGCAGGCGCTGGTCCGGCGGGGGTGACGGCAGCGGAGCGATTGCGTCACCATGATCCCGCTGCCCGGATCACCCTGTTGTGTGGTGAGCCGGGCGAGCCTTACGCACGCATGGCCATTCCCTATCTGCTGGAGGGACAGATCGACGAGCCGGGAACCCGGCTGCGCAAGTCGGAACATCTGTGGGAATCGCTCGATATCCAGCTGCGCCATGAACGGTTGACGGAGTTGGCCGCGGATGAGGATGTCGTCCGGCTGGATTCCGGCGCGTCGCTGAGGTTCGACCGCCTGCTGATCGCCACCGGCGCGATGCCGGTGCGACCGCCGATTCCGGGCATGGATCTGCCCGGCGTCGTCAGCTGCTGGACGCTGGCGGACGCGCGGGCGATTGCCCAGCGGGCGCCCGAGGGCGCCAGGGTGGTGCTGATGGGGGCGGGATTCATCGGCTGCATCATTCTCGAGTCCCTGGTCAGGCGCGGGGTGCGATTGACCGTGGTGGAGCAGGGGCCGCGCATGGTGCCCCGCATGCTGGATGAGACGGCCGGGGCGATGTTGCAGTCGCATGTGGAGGCCCGGGGCGTGGATGTCCGGGTCGGTACCCGGGTCGAGTCGGTGAGCGAGGCCGATGGCGGGCTGGCGGTGCGGTTGGCGGGCGGCGATACGCTGGCGGCCGATCTGGTGATCACCGCGACCGGCGTGCGTTCCAATATCGGTTTTCTGGCCGGATCGGGAGTCGAGACCGATCAGGGCGTGTTGGTGGACGAGTATCTGCAATCCTCACGCGCCGGCGTGTTCGCGGCGGGCGATGTGGCACAGGGGCCGGATCGCCTCGGCGGCCCGCGTCAGGTGCATGCCATTCAGCCCACTGCGGTCGAGCATGGCCGCATCGCCGCGGCCAATATGGCGCGTGGCGGCGGTGTCCGTTATCCCGGCAGTCTCAATATGAATGTGCTGGAGACGCTGGGGTTGATCTCCGTGTCCTTTGGCGAATGGCGAGCCGCCGAGGGGCGGGATGCCCAGGTGCTGGAAAAGACCGGCGACCGCTATTTGCGGCTGACTTTCGATGCTGAGGATCGTCTGGTGGGGGCGATTGCCGTCGGCCATACCGAGAAGATCGGGGTGTTGCGTGGTCTGATCCAGAGCCGGCGTCCGTTGGGGGCATGGCGGGCGCGTCTGGCCCGCCATCCGCTGCAATGGCCGGAGGCATATCTGGGACGGATCGAGGCGCTGGCCTGAGCGGGGGCGCTGTCGTGCAGATCACGCTGAAGCTTTTTGCCTCGCTGGCGGACCGACTGCCGCCGGGCGCGCGCAAGAATGTCGGGCAGCTGGATGTGCCGCCGGGGTCGAGTGTGCAGGCGGTGGTCGATGGCCTGGGTATTGCGGATGATCAAGCCCATCTGGTGATTGTCAATGGCGTGTTCGTGCCCTGCGCCCAGCGGGCGGGAAGGGTGCTCCAGGCAGGGGATACGGTCGCGATCTGGCCACCGGTGGCGGGCGGCTGAGGTGGCCGACGCGGTGGCGGAGATGCATCGCCGCATGGCGCTGGATCATCGGGAGTTTCTGCGAACCTTGCGGCCGTTGTTGCACGGGCGTGACTGGCGCCGGACGGCGGAGGGGGTGAGTATCGTCATGCCGCCGGGGCGAATCGAGATCGTGCTCGGCGAGACCGTCGAGCGTTCGTTGGGCAGCCTGCTCATGCCGGAGACCGAAGTCACACTGACATTTCCCGGTCTGGAGCGTCAGCAGATCGCAGCGTTCATGACGGCATTCGACAAAACCTTTCATCGCGGCGGTGGATGATACAGGCTTGTGTCCAACCTTCGGTCGTTTGCCGCTTTGCGACCCTTCGTGGGCTATCAGTTCTGGCGGAATGACGCCCATACCACCACCCTTGATTTGCACCGAATGACGTGGAATATTGCGCCCTCTAGCCCGGATTTCTCACAGGGCCACAGTCGTGACCCTGTGAGAAATCCGGGCTGGTCAACAAAGGGCGTTCGATTCATGGCCAGTCTCAATCTCATCCAACTCACCGATCTGCATCTGTTCCCCGAACCGGGCGCCTCGGTCGGCTGGTGTTCCGAATGCGCGCATCTGGATACCGATGTGACCCTGCAAGCGGTACTGGACGACATCGAACACAGCGGCTTCGATGCCGATGCCTGGGTGGTGACCGGCGATATCGCACAGCAAGCCACGCCGCGCACCTATCAGCGCGCGGCCGAATTTCTTTCGCGCGGTGGTCGGCCGGTCTATTGTCTGCCCGGTAATCACGACGAGGCCGCGATGATGGTGGAAGCGCTGCAAGGGCAGGTCACCACGGCGGGGCATGTCGTCTATGACCACTGGCTGCTGATCCATCTGGATTCCAGCCAACCGGGCGGAGAAGAACCGGCGGGATGGCTGCACGAGCGAGAACTGGTGCGACTGCAGGAGTTACTGCAAAGTAATTCGAGTCACCATGTGGCGCTGTTCGTGCATCATCCGCCAGTCGATGTTGGCAGCGCCTGGCTGGACAAGATCGGCCTGCTCAACCGGGAGGCATTGTTCTCGGCCATTGCGGGGCATCCACAAGTGAAAACTGTCGTATTCGGTCATGCGCATCAGCCGGTCGATACCCGGGTCGATGGCGTGCGGCTGCTCGGCGCACCATCCACCTGCCTGCAATTCAAACCGGGCCAGGCGACATTCGCCATCGACCAGCGCCCGCCGGGCTGGCGCTGGCTGAGCCTGAACGCGGATGGTTCGCTGGAGACGGCGGTACGCTATCTTCCGCCCGCTCAGCAAACCCGGTCGAAGTAACGCAGCCGATAGAGCAAACGCCGCTGCTTGTCGGTATCCACGAACGCTGAGCGGTCGTGCAGCACATTGTTGCAGATCAGGCCCTGGCCACGTGCCAGCGTGGCGCGGAATATCCACGGGCTGTCGGACGCCAGCAATGCTGTCAGCGCCGCGAGTGCTGCGCGTACCTGCGGCGTATCCTTCCAGATGATGTTGCGTTTGCGCGCGGTATAGCGCATGTGGAGGTGACCGGCGTCATCCAGCGAAAAAACCGGGCCGCTGCGGTCGGGGCGTTGCAGATGGTCGTCGGCGTCGTTGGCGGGAATGGTCATCACATCCGGCTCGCTCAGCGCGGCAATGAATGCCGGATCCTGTTCGCGCAGATGGATATAGGCCAGTTCCGGATCGAGCAGGGCGTTCTCGCCACCTGCCACGGCGGGCATATCGCAGTACAGCATCAATCCACGGATCTGTGCTTCCGGTTGGTTGTAATAGCCATCGGTATGCCAGTGAATGGCCCGATTGGTATAGGGAATATAACTGCGCCGCCACTGCTGGCCTTGCGCCACGCTGAGTGTGGTGACGCCATCGTCATCGGCGCCTTCGTTGTGGTTCAGTCGGCGCAGACCAAAATGGGCGCCAAAGGCTTTGAGTGTTCGTTTATCCACCTTCTCGGGAAACGGGGTGACGAAGATCGCCATATTGGCGCGGGCCAGCGCCTCCCGAATGGCTGCCTGCTCGGTCGGTGAGGGCGAGGCTGGATGGGTGACTTCGACCACCAACTCGTCCAGCCGTTGCGGACGGTTCGCCAGCCGGCTGTCACGCCAGCGCGCGTATTCGTCGTGGTCGTTCAGGTCAAACGGCGACATGGGTCTTTCCGCTTGAGCGCCTGTAGCTTGCGCCTTGGCCGCCGGCTTCCGATACCGTTTTGGCAATCGCGTTCAATACCCGCCATTTCTCGCTGCACCACGCTGGCGCGAGCAATATCTGCCGGGACGCAGTGCCGGTCACGCGGTGAAAAATAACGTCCCTCGGTGTGCGTACAATCAGATCGCTGGCGGCTTTCACATAGGCATCGAACGTCAATGGCTGATAATTCCCTGCCCGCCATTGATTGGCCAGCGCGGTGCCCTTGACCACATGCAGCGGATGCAGCTTCAGGCCATCGACGCCCAGCGCCAGTACCCGACGCAGCGATTCACGGTAATGCCACTGCGTTTCTCCCGGCAGCCCGAGAATGAGGTGGGTGCAGACCGGCAGCCCACGCTGGCGCGCGCGTTGCAGCGCGTCGGCATATTCTGCAAATCCATGGCCGCGATTCACAGCCGCAAGCGAGGCATCGAAGGCCGATTGCAGCCCCAGTTCCAACCAGATTTCGATGCCCCGAGCCTGATAGCCGGCCAGTAGATCCAGCACCGCATCGGGCACACAATCCGGCCGGGTGCCAATCGAGAGACCGATCACATCCGGCTCGCGCAAGGCTTCGTCATACCGCCGGCGCAGTGCCTCGAGCTCATCGTAGGTATTCGTGTAGGCCTGGAAATAGGCCAGATAACGCCGCGCGCCGGTGCGCTTGCGAACAACGCGCCGTCCGGCCTCGATCTGCTGCGCAATCGAAGGCTGCGAACGCCCCTGCGGATTGAACGAGACATTGTTGCAGAAGGTGCAGCCGCCAATCCCGATCGAGCCGTCACGATTCGGGCAGGTGAAACCCACATTCAGCGCCAGCTTGTGGACACGCTGCCCATGACGCGCCAACAGCCATTGCCCAAAGGTATGGATATGCGCAGAGAGATTCATCCGCCGGATAGTGCCCGCATTCGCGCCTGGCCGACATGACGCAAGTCAAAGGAGTCACCCGAAT
>CAZTJP010000073.1:0-9333 GCA_964613895.1 uncultured Thiotrichales bacterium
CTACCCTGAGGCTGATTCGCTACCGGGTGGGTTCCTGGACGCTCGATGGACTGGACGTCGGGACTCACAGGGTGATTCAAATGAGCAAAACGTTCCATCGCTGACGCGAAAATGTGATTGTTGCGGTTTCGGCGATGATCAAACAGTGATCGCCTGCATTTCCGCATGCCTGGTGGCAGAGTATCGTGTGCCGATCATAGATCGTCAGGGCTGTGGGGAACGATGGAAAACGGTTTCAGGGCCGAGACAGGGGAGCGAGGGTGTGCCGCCGGCCCGCGTTGCTGCGCGGATCCTTTCTTCATGCTCGACAGCAATCACGGTGTGGTTTTTGCTTCCGCAGCGCATGTGCCGAAAGCCGAGGTGCTGGCCACTTTGGAAGCGGGCATTCGTCGTCAACCGTTGGGTCTGCATCGCCATGTCCAGCGCATCAACCTGCTGCTGACCGAACCGGAACGGGCAGCGTTGGAAGCCGCGCTGGTCGATTTGTTCATTGCGGTGGGCTATCGAGGCATCGCTCTCAAGACTCGCATGCTCGACGAAGCACGCCCACATCTGGATCCCGACAGCCTGGCATTTTTCGAGCAGAACATTTTCAAGGGCCTGACGCCAGATGATCCTGCCATCGGTGATGTGAAGGGGTCGGTACTGAGCCAGGGGTTCACGGGCCGATCAAAACTGATCTCAGTGCAGCAGGTTTCGGCCAAGGATCAGGGAGTACAACAATAATGAGCAATTCCACCCCCCGAATCGGCCTATACGGCTTTCGTGAAAAAGATCGCAACGCGATCGCTGTGCTGATGCGCAACCACCCGGGTATCGCCGAACTGGAAGAGGATCCGGCGCGAATGGATATCGCGATCATCGACCTCGATGGCCCCGATCATCGGGAACTATGGTCACGCAGCGTACGGGAATTCGATGGGCCGCGCATTGTCGTGTCGATACGCGAGAGGGACTATGCGGAGCCTGCGGTCTTCATCCGCAAGCCGTATCATGCCAGTCGACTGATCGAGGCGATCAACGCGGTCGAGACCGAGGCGGGTAGGCCGGCTTCTGCGGCAGCGGCGCCGCAACCGCAACAGAACACAAACCTCGGCATATCGGATATTCGCTCCGCCAAAGTGCTCGATATCACACGAACGACCGCTATCGCCCAGGCAGAAATCGACGACGCGTACCCTGAGGCGACGGAAACCAGCCGTTCCTCGGCAACCGGCGAACAAACATCCAGTCTCACCGGGCTGTATCGGCATCTGCAAGCCCGCAATCGCGTTGCTGACGACGATATTCCCACGTTGACATCGTTGGCGATACCGGAAGCCTTCGATGGGCACGATTTGTCCTCGATCGACAAGGGTGCCGAGGCGGCAGCGGGCATCGAGACCCGCACCGAAAGGACGTTCAGTGCGTCATTGCCGATGTCCGAATTTGCAGATGACGATGGTGAGTTGCTCGATCCAACCGATGAACTGCCTGTTTCGGAAGTCTTCGACCGACCGCCGTTCGAGCTACTGGAAACCGCCGAGCCTGATACGCCATCACCAGGCGTCGATGTCGAAAAAGAAAGTGAAAGCGTCGATTTTGCTGCCGGGCACTACGAGCCGCCGGCGCCGGTCGGCATGGATATCGGCTCGCCCGCCGAGCCAGCATCCGACTTGTATTACGAGCCGGACCAATGTCTCCAGGGCGTGATTCGTGATGCTCGCGCCAAGGCGCTTGCGATCGGGTCGCCGGTGGAGGTCTGTGATCTGGGTGAGCCACTGATTCTCTGTCCTAGCCGCAATATCGTACTCACCACCTTGACGGATGAGCATCTCGAATCCTTGAGCCAGATGTCGATCGACCCCGCCCGGGTCGGCATTTCGGAGGTTGACGACTTCATGGTCGATACCATCGTGTCGCAATCGACCGGCAAGCCCGGTTCGCTCGATGCCTTTTTCTGGAAGATCGCGGTGCTTTGCTCACGTGGCCGGCTGCCAGCGGGTACGGTGCCGGATGCGCCGGTCATGCTCGAAGAAGGGAAGCACCCCGTCGGCGTGTCAGCATTTTCCGAAGGACAGGCCATTGTTGCATTGTGGCGCGAAGGTTCCGAGACGTTGGTGGGGACTGCCGCGGCGCTCAACCTGCCGCAGCGGGATGTCTACAGCTTTTACAGCGCCATGGATGCGCTGGAGCTGATTCATCATCCGGGCAAGCGCCGTTCCGGAATTTTCAGCCGCCTGTTCCATCATTCGGCCCAAGGCTGATCATGACGCACTACCAGCTGACGGCAGGCGTCCATCTTGCACCTTCGCCCGCAGGCGCCTACTACGCAGTTGCGGGCGAAGAACGGGAACCCGGTCGTGATGTATTGCTGAATATCATGCGGCGCCATGCATCGGAACCGCTGGAAATCCCCATGCTCGAACGTCTAACGGGCGAGACGGGCGATCGAGCGCTGGCATGCCTGAACCGTTTGCAGGCACATGGCCTGGTCCAAGGTACGGTGCAGCCTTTGCGACCGCCCGCTGGACCGCTGGAGGAGGTTCTGCAGGCGCTGCTGGAAACATTGGCGCCGGTGAATGGTCAGGCGCTGCTTGCTGACGATCAGGGGCTGGTTCTGAGTCACTACGGTTTCGATGAGGAGCAGGCGGAAGAGCTGGCTGGTATGAGCGCCAGTCTGGCCAGGCTGCATCAGCGCCATCACCGTTTGCTGGGTCAAAGCCTCGATCTGCCAGGCTCTGCCTGGGCGCTGGTTGGTGCTGGCGGTGATAGTAAAGTGGGTTTTTGGCCACTGTATATCCATTCATATCGTTTTGTGCTGGTGATGCGGGGTGTACCCAATCTCAACCAGCCAGCGTTGGTGAGTCTGGTGTGGACACTGGTATGCCGCTATGCCACCAATGATGAGTAGAGAAACTGAAATCAAGGGGGAAAGTCATGAGAACCGATGTTATCGAATCTGTACTGAGTGATCTGAACGGCGCTTCGGCCGATGTCGAGGCATCCGCAGTGGTATCGACCGACGGTTTGGTGATGGCGTCTTTGCTGCCAGCCAATCTCGATGAGGATCGCGTTGGGGCGATGACGGCTGCGGTGCTGTCACTCGGGTCGCGAACATCCGATGAGTTGAGCCGTGGTGAGTTGCAGCAAGTGCTGATTAAGAGCTCAGAGGGCTATGTTGTCATGACCCAGGCAGGCGAGGAGGCTGTACTCACCGTGCTGGCGAAAGAAACAGCAAAACTGGGCCTGTTGTTCCTCGATGTCAAACGGGCGGCGCGGGATATCGCAAAACTGGTCTGAGTGGGGATGCGTCATGGACAGTACTGAAACGATCGAGCCAGCAGTGGGCTCATGGGAAGCCACGATCGAATATTATGACGGCAGCTCCAGAAAAGCGCTCATCACGGATATCGAAACCCCTTTTCCGGATGGCAAGCTGATTGTTTCCCGAACCGACAAGGCGGGTGTCATCACGCACGTCAACAAGGCGTTCATCTATATGTCAGGTTATTCGGAAGCAGAATTGATCGGACAGCCCCATAGCATCCTGCGCCATCCCGACATGCCGAAACTGGCGTTTCACGATCTTTGGGAGACGATCGAGAACGGCAACAAATGGCATGGTTACGTCAAGAACTTGCGCAAGGATGGCGGTTTCTACTGGGTCTATGCCACGGTCATACCCAATATTCGGGGTGGTGAGGTGGTCGGTTATACCTCGGTGCGCCGCAAGCCTTCGCGCACGAAAGTTGAGCGTGCCATGGAGCACTATCGGGAAATGCGGCAGGAGGAAAAATCATGACGTATCGGATGACTGTCAGCCCCGATTTCACGCCTGAGCATATTTCCGGCTGGTACATTTTCAATACCTGGTTCCAGAAAACCCTGGGAACAGGCATTCATCTCGAGTTGTACGACGACTTCGACAGTCAGCGAAAAGCGATCGAGCAGGATGAAATCGATCTCATCTATGCCAATCCCTATGATGCTTCGATGTTGATTCGGGAAAAAGGTTTTCGTGCACTGGCCCGGCCTGCCGGAAAGAGCGATGAAGCGATCGTTGCCGTCAGTGCCGATGCCCCGGTACAGGCGGTTGAAGATCTCCAGCCTGGTATGCGGCTGGTCTCGACCGCTGATCCGGATATCAACATGATTGGCATGATACTGCTGGAGCCAGCCGATCTCGATGCCGCATCCATGCAGGCGAATATGAAGCAGGTGGACAGTTATCCACTGGTCGCACAAAAGCTCTTGCGTGGCGAGGCGGACGTGGGCTTTTTTCTCAAGGACGCCTACCGGGATCTGGCCCAGCTGACCCGGCGCAACCTGCGGACGCTGGTGGAAAGCCAGATCGATGTGATTCACCATGCGCTACTGGTGGGGCCGGCGCTGGCATCCCGGCAAGATGAGATACACGATGCCCTGATCGCCATGGGTGAAGACGCCAGGAGTCGAGGCGTGCTGGAAGCGATGGGTTTCGAAGCCTGGGTGTCGATCAGCGAAGAGGATGTCGAATTCATGATCGACCTGATGGATACGTTGTGTTGATTTGTGCCGATGCCCGTACCCGGCGGACGGGCTTGTCCGTATAATTTCGGTATCCACCAATGCGGGTCCCGAAACATGAACTTCTGGCGTCATCTGGAACAAACACTCACCGAATATACCGGCGAGCCATTTTCGATTGTCGATCACCAGGGAGTTGGGGGCGGCTGTATCAACGAGGCCTGGATCATTCAGGGCGATCGCCACAGTTATTTCGTCAAGACCAACCGCCCGGGGTTGCTGGATATGTTCGAGGCCGAGGCCGAAGGACTGACCGCCTTGCTGGACACCGAAGCTATTCGTGCGCCTCGTCCCGTTTGCTGGGGGGTTGCGGAGGATCGCGCCTATCTGGTGATGGAGCATATTCGCATGGGTGGCCGGCAAGATTCGCGCCTGTTCGGTCGTCAATTGGCGCAGATGCATCGCTGCCTGGGGGAACGGTTTGGCTGGTCGCGTGACAATACCATTGGTTCCACCCCGCAGATCAACGACTGGTGTGATGACTGGCTGGCATTCTGGCGGCAGCGGCGGTTGGGATATCAGCTCGATCTGGCCGCGAGAAAGGGTTTGGGCAGCGGCGTGATCGACAAGGGGGAAATGCTCAAGGAGCAGCTCGGCGGGCTGTTTTCCGGCCATTCCCCCAAACCATCACCGCTGCATGGTGACCTGTGGTCGGGCAACTGGAGCGCGGACGAGCAGGGCAATCCGGTGATCTTCGATCCGGCCTTCTACTATGGCGATCACGAGGCAGATCTGGCCATGATGGAGTTGTTCGGCAATCCCGGCCGTGGTTTTCACGCGGCTTATCGGGAAGTTTTTCCGATAGACGCCGGATATCCGCAACGCCGTGATCTTTACAATCTCTATCATATTCTCAACCACTACAATCTTTTCGGTGGCGGTTATGGTGGCCAGGCGGAACGGATGATCGACAGGTTGCTGGCTGAGTTGAGAGGTGGTTGAGCGCGGGAATATAGCGGCACAGCGAGTTCAGCCGTGGTTCATGGCTGAGCGGTTAATCTGCCTCTATCGTAGAAACAACCGAGGACAGAAAGCGATGAAAAAACCATTGATTGCCATGACTGTAGCGGCAATGGCCATTGGCGCAACCGTCGCGACTGCGGAACCGCATCACTACTCGACCAGTCGGGGGTTCACCGACACGGCCAGGGTGACCCATGTCCAGCCGATCTATCGTACGGTATCGATTTCGCGCCCCAGCCGCGAGTGTGTGGATGAAGAGGTCTATCAGCCGGTCGATTACGAGGAATATGATGACGGCGCCCGCGATCGGGGTGGCAATACCGCGTTGGGGATGATCGTCGGTGGTGTGCTTGGCGGTGCGTTGGGCCACAATATCAGCCGGCATCATGGCGATACGGCCAAAGTCGTTGGCGCCGTTGTCGGTTCAGCGATCGGCCATGACATCGCCGAGCGCAACCGGGCCCGGCGCCACACGGTTCAGAGAGACTACCGGCCTCGATGGGTCCAGCGTTGCCACACGGTCAACGAACGCACCACCGAGGAACGGCTCGATGGCTATCGGGTGACTTACCGTTACCATGGCCAGAACTTCACCACCCGGATGGATCACGATCCGGGGAGCCATATTCAGGTACGAGTCAGGGTCACACCGGTTTACTAATGCGGTGGATTCGGATCAAATAGCGAGATGATGAGATTGTTCCCGATTCTGGCAGGGCTGCTGCTGCATACCGCCATCGTTCAGGCGGAGGAGTCGCGCGCGCCAACTCATGAACTGACGCGCGATGAGGCCGCCAAGATTGCCCACAAGCGTTACCATGGCCGGTTGCTCGATATCCGGCGCCGCAAGGGCGAGGACGATACCTTTCATTTCCGCGTCAAAATGCTGGAAAAGGGGCGGGTCATCATCTTTCGCATCGACGCCCGTACTGGCGAGGTCGAAGACTGATGCGCGCGCTGGTCATCGAAGACGAGCCACCACTTCGTGAACAACTGGTCGATGCGCTGACCGAGGCCGGCTATATCGTCGATGCAGCACCCGATGGCAATGAGGGCGAATGGATGGCCTGTGAATACCCCTTGGACATTGCCATCATCGATCTGGGGCTACCGGGCAAGGACGGGCTGGAAGTGATCGAATCGCTGCGACGCAAGCATCGCGATTATCCGGTGCTGATTCTCACTGCCCGCGATCGCTGGCAGGACAAGGTCACCGGACTGGAAGCGGGCGCCGACGACTATCTGGCCAAGCCTTTCCACATGGAAGAACTGCTGGCCCGGGTGCGGGCCTTGATTCGCCGCAGTGGCCGCTGGAGTCAGACGGATATCGAAAGCGGTCCGGTGCGGCTCAATACCACCGAGCAATCGGTTGAACTCAATGGCGAGCCAGTGAGTTTCACCGCCTATGAATACCGGTTGCTGGAATATCTGATTCTGCATGCGGGCGAAGTGCTGTCCAAAACGCGGCTGACCGAGCATATCTATGCCGAGGACGATGAGCGCGACAGCAATGTGATCGAAGTGTTCATTCGCCGTTTGCGTAAAAAGCTGGATCCAGAAGGCGAGCTCAACCCCATCGAAACCATGCGTGGCCGCGGCTATCGCTGGCGGTTGCCGCGGCCCGAGACCACATGAATTCATTGCGTTTGCGCCTGCTGGTCAGCGCCGGCGCAGCGTTGCTGATCTTCATTGTGCTGACTGGCGTGGCGCTCAATCAGGCGCTCAGGAATTACACCGAACAGGCTGAGCACGATCGTTTGCAGGGCTTGGTGTTCAGTTTGTTGGGCGCCATTGAAATCGACCAGTCGGGCATCGCCAGCTATTCGCTTGAACGGGTGCCAGAACCCCGTCTTGCCCAGCCGGACTCCGGGTTGTACGTGGTCATCTACGACAATTTCGGCAACCCGGTGTGGCAATCCTCATCGTTGCTGGAGCGTGCCGGTCCCCTTCCGCCGGTGGCTGTCAATGAATGGCGTTTCTCCCGGGTGGGCAAGTCCGGCTCGGCGCTCAGTTACGGCTTTGAATGGGTCGTGGGTGATGGGCAGGTGCGTCGCTATACCTTGTTGGTTGCGGATACCAACAGCCCGCTCAAATTACAACGCGAACGGTTGGCGAAAGGGTTGTGGCTGTGGTTGTCAGCCATTTCCGGCATACTGCTGTTGATCTTTCTTTCATTGCTGCGCTGGGGTCTCAAGCCGCTACGCCGGATTCGTGGCGAGCTCGATGCGGTCAGAAATGGTGAGCGAACACGTTTGTCGGAAGATGCGCCTGATGAGATCCGGCCGCTTACTCAAAGTCTCAATGCACTGCTCGAGCACGAAAAACATCAGCGTGAGCGTTTCCATCATGCCACCGCTGATCTCGCTCACAGCCTGAAGACACCGCTGGCGGTGTTGCGCAACCAGGCCTCGGCCACGCCGGAAACACGCGAACAACTTGATGCGATGGATCGGATCATCAGTTATCAATTGCAGCGGGCGATGACGACCAGGATCAAGCCTTTGACTCAACCAGTGGCGGTGCGCCCGATTGTCGAGCGGATCGTCTCGGCATTGAAAAAGGTTTATGCGGACAAGCAGATCGAATTCAGCATCGATATTCCTTCGAAATACGCGCTGCGAATCGAAGCTGACGACCTGATGGAATTGCTTGGCAACTTGCTGGAGAACGCCGCCAAGTATGGGCACAGTCAGGTGTGGGTGCGCGTAGACGGCAAACAGCTCATCATCGAAGATGACGGCCCCGGTTTTCCCGATAATGCCAATGCACTGCTCAAGCGGGGCATGCGCGCCGACAACCGGGAAAAAGGTCAGGGCATCGGGCTGGCGGTCGCCAACGAAATCATCGGCCTCTATTCCGGCGCCATCGATATCCAGCACAGAGCTGGCGGTGGCGCCCGATTGATTCTATCCTTTGAAAACATCTGACTTTCAGGAGAGCTTCATGAGAAAGGTTTCCGCCGCTGCGGCCATGGAATGGTTCAAAAAGGGTTGGCAGATATTCATGGCCGATCCGGTTGCCTGGGTTTTGATCAGTCTGCTGTTCCTGTTGATCACGATCGTTCTGATGGTCGTGCCCTTGTTGGGTTCACTGGTGTACTACCTCATCGCACCGGCACTGATGGCTGGCATGTTGCGGGCCGCGCAGGACTCGCTCGAAGGCAGGCAGGTGCGGGTCGAACAGCTGTTCTCGGTATTGTTGGAGCCAACGGCGCGCCAGCCCATGCTGATGCTGGGCGCCATCCTGGTCGCAGCCAATTTTCTCGTCAGCCTGCTGGGGTTGGGCGCCATCGGCATGGTGGGTGGCCACATGGGCGGCATGGCCGGCGTGGGATTGTTCGGTGGCCTGCTGGCGCTGATCGTCAGTGTGTTGATTGGTGCGGCATTTTTCTTTGCTCCGGCCGATGTGCTGTTCAGAAATACACCACCGGTGGAAGCAATCAAGCGCAGTTTCTCCGCAGTCATCGGCAATATCTGGGCAATGACTGTGTTTGGCGTGATCTATTTTCTGTTATCGATCATCGCTTCGATACCCCTGGGGCTCGGGTGGCTGGTGCTCGTGCCGGTGCTCATGGGCGCCTTGTATATGGCCTACCAGGAAATCTATGCGGGCGCGGAATGATGGCGACCGATCAACCCACAACCGAGGATTGGCAGTGACGAAGAAAACAGATTTGCAGCGGCGCCTGGAAAAAGTCATTTCACGCATGCAGCATATCAACCGCAAGATTGCGGATGAAGGCCAGCCGCCCACTCAAAAGGAACTTGACGAGCTGACTTCGCTGGGACGGCAATATACAGAGCTGATTGCGCAGCTAGCCCG
>CAZTJP010000074.1:0-9286 GCA_964613895.1 uncultured Thiotrichales bacterium
ATCCAGTCACAGGGATGTGGAACATCGGCGTAGGTTGCCCTCCGTGGCTGTGGATTTCAGCGTCCTGGTTGGATATTCAGCTGCCCTTGTCCGCCAGGGCGCGGGCGAGTTGGCGGAAGTGTTCGCCGCGTTCGCTGAATGAGCGGAATTCGCCGTAGCTTGGGGCGGCAGGTGACAGCAGGATGACGCCGCCGCGACGGGTTTTTTCAACGGCTTTTTCCATCGCTTGCGGCAGTGTTTTGGCATAGTCGGCGGACAGGCCGGGGGTTGCCGGGTATTTCTCCAGCAGGGCCTGAATGCGGCGGCCACTTTGGCCCATGGTGATGACGTTGATGGGTGCTTCGGCAGCACGCGATACGATGAAGTTCACCAGCCCGGTATAATCCAGTTGCCGGTCGTAACCGCCGAGCAAGACAGTGACTGGACTCACATTCATGGCTTTGATGGCTTCGATGGCGGCTTCGGGTACGGTTGAGATGCTGTCGTCGATGTATTCGATGCCGTATAGCCGGGCGACGGTTTCCAGGCGGTGTGGCAGGGGGCGGAACGATTCCAGCGCGGGCCGTGCTGTTTTGGGGTCATGACCAAGCGCCTGGTAAATGGTGAGCGCGGCGCAGATATTGGAAAAATTGTGCTCGCCTCTCAGGGGGAGATCCGTCAGTGCGAACAGGGCTTGCTCGCCGTTGAACAGTTGGCCATCCTGGACGTGGATGCCGCTCCGATGGTTGAAGAAAAGGGGCTGCAAGCGGTCGGGGCAGATGCGGTTGCTGTTTTCATCGGCTGCATTGAGCACGGTGATGTCTGCCGGCTGTTTGGTCAGCAGGTTGCATTTGTCGGCAAAATAATTTTCTTTTGTGAGGTGCCAGTCGAGGTGTTCGGGAAACAGGTTCAGCAGCGTGGCGATATGGGGCTGGATATCGAGGTCTGCCGTTTGGTAGCTGGACAGTTCGATCACCCAGACATCGACGCCTTCTTCATCGAAGACATCGGTGAGGGGCACGCCGATATTGCCGGCCAGCACGGTTTTTCCCGGCGTTGTCTGGAGTAATGCGGCCACCAGCGCCGATGTGGTGCTCTTGCCCTTGGTGCCGGTGATGCAGACGGTTTTGGCCCGGGGGTGTTCATCGAACCACAACTGGGTTGCCGAGGTGAATTGCACGCCCTGTTCGCCTGCGGCGATGATTTCTGGCCGGTAGAGGCTGATACCCGGTGATTTGAAGACCACGTCGAACTGCGGCAGCCGGTCGGCGATTGCACTGCCTTCGATCGTCTCGCCGATATTGGGCAAGGCTTGCAGCGACCCTTTTTCCAGTGGTGTGTCGTTGAGGAGCGTGACGACGAGTCCGGGCAGTTTGTTCGCCAGCAAGCGGGCCAGCGACAGCCCTTCCCTGCCCGCGCCCCAGATGGCAACGCGTCGATTGGCCAGTGTTTCAAGACGCATCGATCAATGGCCGGTAACGCTTGGGGATGCGGTCTTCCGTTGCATCCTGCATTTGTGCCTGCACCAGCTTCTCTGGCTCGGCGAGTCCGTCGCGCAGGTTGCGATTGAACCATTGGACGACCACGTCATCGCGCCATTCGGGCCGGTCTGCGATCAGGTGCAGCGCGGCCAGGGATTCTTCCACTTCGCCTACGCATTCAAAAGGTTTGAAATTTTTGTCGCCGGTCAGTTCGCGAAAACCGTCCAGTTGCGATTCATCAGCCAGCAGGTTGTGGCCGAAAATGTCGATCAGCCGCTCTTTGTCGAGCCAGGGCGCCAGCGAGAGGAAGACGAACCGGCATTTGGGGCAATCATTGCACCAGCGGCGGCCGGATTTCGGCTCATGGATGCGAAACCCCTTGTTGCAGCTTCCGAAATGGGCATGGTGCTGCGGATAGCGGCTGAACAGCTTGGCGATACGCAGTTCCGAAAAGCGCCGCAGTAATGAGAAATAGTGGATATCTTTACAGATATGATTGGTGACCAGGTCACTGAAATCCTGCTCAAATTCGAGGCTTTTACTGTACTGGTGATTGACCCACTGCCCTTTGAAAAAGGTGTTGGGCGCGTTGGCGGAACGCTCATTGGACAGCACGATGGCATCGAAGCCGTAGAGGATCGAGGCGGCGACCGCGACGAAAGCGATCAGCGCGGAGATAGGGACATGGCCATTGTAGGCGCCGCGGCGGTTCAGCTCGAACAGTTCGGGGCTGAGACGTCGCCGAACCCGGATATGGGGGGCGCCGATGCTCGCGGCCATGGTATCGATCAGTGGCGAATCGCCCAGATAGAACGTGGAAAAGTCCACCTCTCCGGCGCGCAACAGCTCGATACTGACCAGCGAATCCTTGCCGCCACCGATGGGAACCAGGGTTGCCGCTGGGGGGCGCCAGGCAATCACTTCATCCCGAGCATTCTGGTCTGATGGAAAATGGATGCGGCCATTCAGATCGAGCTGGTTGACGTAACTGAACTCACCCAACCCTTTTTGATAGAGCTTGTCGAAAAATGCCGCCACATCGGGCGGGATCGGTTCGCCAGCCAGCGTCAAGCTGGCAGGTGCGGCGGCCTTGTAGTAGCTGATGCCCAGCGCGAGATGGAGATATTTCAAACAACGGTGGAATGCCGCGGATTGCAGTGGATCGCTGAGCGGTGGCGCATCGACGAATTGCAGCACTTCGGTGAAACGGTAGTGCGCTGGCTCTCCGCTTGCCATTGCCAGCGTCCAGGTGAAACGCGCCTCGCCGCTGTCGGCTTGGTAGTCATAGGCGTCGAAGGAAAATCCTGTTGCCTGTTCAGGCGTGAATGGCATTGCGGTTCCGGGCCGGCTGTTGCAAAACGCCATTGTGGATAACGCTGCCGGCGATTACAACTGCCGCAGCAGGCGAAATCCCAGATTGGTATCCAGCTCGGTGCACAATCTTGGCATGCGGGCAGCACTGCGGGCGCGCACGGCGGGATCGAACCAGGAACCGCCCTTGGTGACCCGCCGGCGGCGGTCGCCCATCGAGCCGGGCCGGCCATCGCGCCGGGCGTTGAAATGCGATGAAGTCCAATGGCTGGCGGTCATTTCCCAGACGTTGCCATGCACATCGAACAAGCCCCAGAGGTTGGGCGGCTTCTCGCCCACCGGCGCGGGTAGACCGCGGGACAACCGGCAGGGAAACCGGAAGCGGCGTCGTGGCGCCGGATCGGGATGCGAAGGCCGAAAATGCATGCTGTCACAATCGGCATGATCGCCAAAATGAAATGGGGATTGGGCGCCGGCGCGGGCCGCATATTCCCATTCAGCCTCACTGGGGAGCCGATAGCTTGCGCCGGTTTCTTCATTGAGCCATTCGATATAGGCCAGCATGTCGGGCAAGGCGAGATTCATGACCGGCAACGTACCGCGTGACCACAGCAGATCGGGCCGCGGCTGCCAGCCGGTAGCGCGCTGGAACTGCTGGAACTGTTCGGCCGTGACCGGATAGCGGCCAATGGCGAAGGCTTCGCGCATGACGACGTAGTGCTGCGGCGCTTCTTCGGCGCAATGGCCAAACTCGCTCGCCGGCGAGCCCATTTCGAACACTCCTGGCGGGATCACTGCCAGTTCGGGGCCCCGGCCACCGCCGGCCAGTGGTTCGCTGAAATGGGGTTCCCGACCCAGCGCGTCGGCAGCCTGGCGCTGGCAGGCCTGCCGATCGGCCGGCGTCAGGTCTGGCATGAACGGCAGGTTGCGCTCGGTCGCTGCCGCTGAATCTGCGCCTCCCATGGACAACCTTCGAGCAGCCGCCCGAATGCTCAGTCCTTCTCCTCGATCCAGGCCATTTGTATGGCCTCGAGAATCCGTTCTCCGCTGCGCTCCGGGTCGTCATCGAAGTCATCGAGGTCGATCACCCATTGGCGCAGGTCCACAAAGTTGACTGTGTTCGGATCGACATCCGGGTGCGCCTCATCGAGCGCAATGGCTATATCCAGGGTATCAGTCCACTTCATATCGGCAGGTCCTAATGATTTTCGGACACCATGTTGATGGTGTATTTGGGAATCTCGATCACCAGATCTTCATTGTCAACGATGGCCTGGCAACTGAGCCGTGAGTCCGGGTCCAGCCCCCAGGCCTTGTCGAGCATATCGTCTTCTTCCTCGGTCGGCTCGTTGAGCGATTCACCGCCTTCGCGCACATAGACATGACAGGTGGTGCAGGCGCAGGATTTCTCGCAGGCGTGTTCGATTTCCACATCGTGCTGCAGCGCGGCGTCGCAGATGCTGATGCCTGGTTCGACATCGAACATCGCCCCTTCGGGGCAGAGTTCTTCGTGCGGGAGAATGATGATTTTCGGCATGGTTCGGATTCACTCAAAGTCGGTGACGCGGTGGCCGGACATCAGGTCCTTGACGCTGCTGTCCATGCGCCGGGCCACAAAGGTTTCGGAGGCCTGTTCCAGCGCTTCGATGGCGTTGCGAATGGCCTGATGATCATCGCCGGCGCGGGCGGTTTCCAGCGTTTGACGGGCGGCGTCGATCGCCGCGCGCTCATCGGCGGACAATAGTCGTTCGCCATCCTTCGCCAGCGCCGCATCGAGCGCTTCGAGGACGCGATCGGCCTCGACCTGCTCCTCGCGCAGACGGCGGGCTTCCAGATCCTCCTGCGCATGCGCCATCGAATCGCGCAACATGGTTTCGATCTGCTCATCCGACAGGCCGTAGGAGGGTTTGATCTCGATGCTGGCCTGAACGCCGCTGGTCAATTCCTGCGCGGTGACATTCAGCAGACCATCGGCGTCCACCTGAAAGGTGACCCGAATGCGTGCTGCGCCCGCCACCATCGGCGGAAAGCCGCGCAGCTCGAAGCGGGCCAGCGAACGATTGTCCGCCACCAACTCGCGTTCGCCCTGGACGACGTGTAGCGACATCGCCGTCTGGCCATCCTTGTAGGTGGTGAATTCCTGCGCCCGCGCCACCGGAATGGTGGTATTGCGCGGAATGATCTGTTCGGTCAGGCCACCCATGGTCTCGATGCCCAGCGACAGCGGAATGACATCCAGCAACAGCAGTTCGCCATCGGGGTTGTTGCCGGCCAGCACATCGGCCTGCTGCGCGGCACCGATGGCGACCACCCGGTCGGGGTCGATATCCACCAGCGGCGGCTTGCCAAAGAAGGCGCCGACACGCTCGCGCACCAGCGGCACGCGCGTCGAGCCGCCCACCATGACGGTTTGCAGCACCTCGTCCTTGCTGACCCCGGCATCGCGCAACACGCGCCGGCAGGCAAGAATGGTCTGCTTGACCAGCGGCTCGATCCGCGCCTCGAAGGTTTCACGGCTGAGCGTGCCCGACCAGGATTCGCCGTCAGCGCGTTCAATCGTGATCCGGGTTTCAGGTTCGCTGGTCAAGGCTTCCTTGGCGGCCCGCGCCTGCGCCAGCAATTGCTGCATGCCGGCCGGGTCGCTGCGGCGATCCTCACCCATCTGCTCGACGATCCAGTCGACGATGGCGTGATCGAAATCATCGCCACCCAGCCGGCTGTCGCCACCGGTGGCAAGCACCTCGAAGACGCCTTTGTTGAGCCGCAGAATCGAGATATCGAAGGTACCGCCACCCAAATCATACACGGCGATGACACCTTCATTGCCGGTATCCAGTCCGTAGGCAACGGCTGCGGCCGTGGGTTCGTTGAGCAGACGAAAAACGTTCAGTCCGGCCAGCCGGGCGGCATCCTTGGTGGCCTGGCGCTGGGCGTCATCGAAATAGGCCGGCACCGTGATCACCACGCCGCGCAGCTCGCCGCCGAGTGTGGCTTCGGCGCGCGCCTTGAGCGCTCGCAGGATGTCGGCCGAGACCTCCACCGGGGTTTTCTCGCCCTGCCGGGTGATGAGGCGGGGAATGCCATCGTCCGATTCGGCAAAGCGGTATTGCCGGCCGGCCGGCGTGGCGAGAATTTCATCGAGGCTGCGCCCGATCAGGCGTTTGACCGAGGCGATGGTATTGGCCGGGTCTTCGGCCGCCATGCGCATCGCCGCCTCGCCCACCACTGGCGTCTCGCCTGAATAATTGACGACCGAGGGCAACAGATGCCGGCCTTCGGTGTCGGGCAGGGTTTCGGCCAGGCCGCTGCGCACCGTGGCAACCAGCGAGTTGGTGGTGCCCAGGTCGATGCCCGCCGCCAGCCGGTGTTCATGCGGCGCGGTGGACATGCCGGGTTCGGATATTTGCAGAAGCGCCATGGGCTCTCGGTTCAGTGTCCGGTGTCAGTCGAGCAGTTGTTCCTCGAGCCGGGCTTCGATATCGCCCAGCCTCGATTGCAGCCGCCCAAAAAATTGCAATTTCGTCAGATGATCCAGCGCCTGGTCGAAATCCTTCTCCACGTATGCCGCCTTGAATTGTTCGACCAACTGCTGCTTCTCCTGTTCCAGCTGGTCGCGGAGATCGTCCACCGCGGCCAGCGGATCGTCGCGATCGGCCAAGCCATCGAGCCGCTCCTGATACGCCATCTGCTTGAGCAGGAATTCACCGTCCTTGATGGTGTGGTGCTCCGGCCCGGCCTCGACGCCCGCCAGCCGCAGCAGATAGAAGCCCCGCTTGAGCGGGTCGATCAAGGTCTGGTAGGCCTCATTGATCAGTGCGGCGGTTTCCAGCGAAGCGCGGCGCGTGGCTGCATCGGCACTGGCGAACCGGTCGGGATGATGCGTAGCCTGGAGCTTACGATAGACAGCCGCCAGCCGATCTTGATCGATATCAAAATCCTGCGGCAAATCGAATAATTCGAAATAACTGGTGTCGGCGTTCGGCATCCGGCTGGCCGGGTCAAACAGTGAAGCTCTCCCCGCAGCCGCAGCGTTCGGCTTCATTCGGGTTGGTGAATTTGAAGCCTTCGTTCAGGCCTTCCTTGACGAAGTCCACCTCGGTGCCGTCGAGATAGACCAGGCTTTTGGGATTGACGATGACCTTGACGCCGTGTGATTCGAATACCTCGTCGAATTCCTCGATCTCGTCGGCGAACTCGATGTCATAGGCCATGCCCGAGCATCCGGTGGTCTTGACGCCCAACCGGATGCCGATGCCCTTGCCGCGGTTTTCGAGGAACTTGCGCACCCGCTCGGCGGCACGTTCGGTCATCGTGATCGCCATCGCTCAGGCAGATTCCTTCAGCTCGACCGCGTTCTTGGCCTGATAGTCGCTGATGGCGGCCTTGATGGCGTCTTCGGCCAGCACCGAGCAGTGAATCTTGACCGGCGGCAGCGCCAGTTCTTCGGCAATATCCGAATTCTTGATCTGCTTCGCTTCCTCCAGCGTGCGGCCCTTGACCCATTCAGTGAGCAGACTGCTGGAAGCAATCGCGCTGCCACAGCCATAGGTCTTGAACTTGGCGTCTTCGATGACGCCTTCGTCGTTTACCTGAATCTGCAGCTTCATGACGTCGCCACAGGCCGGTGCGCCGACCATGCCAGTACCCACCTTGTTCGACTTCTCGTCGAGTTTGCCGACATTGCGGGGATTTTCGTAATGATCGATTACCTTGTCACTGTAAGCCATAGTTCTCTACCAATTTGTTGAATCGACTCAATGGGCAGCCCATTGAACGGAATCCAGATCGATGCCTTCCTGGTACATGTCCCACAAAGGCGATAAATCTCGAAGTTTGCCGACCGCTTCGCGCACCAGATCGATGGTGTAGTCGATTTCCTCGACGGTTGTGTAGCGGCCGATAGTAAAACGGATCGACGAATGCGCCAACTCATCGTTGCGGCCCAGGGCACGCAGCACGTAGCTGGGCTCCAGCGAAGCCGAGGTGCAGGCCGAGCCGCTGGAGACGGCGATATTCTTCAACGCCATGATCAGGCTTTCGCCTTCCACGAAATTGAAACTGACGTTGAGGTTGCCGGCTACCCGCTGTTCGAGATCGCCATTGAGATAGACCTCTTCCATATCCTTCAAGCCATCCCACAAGCGGTTGCGCAACCCCAGGATGCGTTCGTTCTCTGCCGCCATTTCCTCGCCGGCGATGCGAAAGGCTTCGCCCATGCCGACGATCTGGTGTGTGGCCAGCGTGCCGGAACGCATGCCGCGCTCCTGACCGCCGCCGTGCATCTGCGCCTCGAGACGCACCCGTGGCTTGCGGCGGACGTAGAGGGCGCCGATGCCCTTGGGGCCGTAGATCTTGTGCGCCGAAAAGCTCATCAGATCGACTTTCAGCGTTTGCAGGTCGATGGGCACCTTGCCGGCGCTCTGCGCCGCATCGACATGGAAGACGATCTTGCGTTCGCGGCAGATCTCGCCCATGGCGGCAATATCCTGAATCACCCCGATTTCGTTGTTGACGTGCATGATCGAGGCAATGGTGGTGTCATCACGCAGCGCGGCCTCGAATTTCCCAAGGTCGATCAGACCATTGGGCTCCGGATCGAGATAGGTGACTTCATACCCTTCCCGCTCCAGTTCGCGGCAGGTGTCCAGCACGGCCTTGTGTTCGGTTTTGCAGGTGACGATGTGTTTGCCCTTGCGCTGATTGAAATGCGCCACACCCTTGATCGCCAGATTGTCGCTCTCGGTGGCGCCACTGGTGATGACGATCTCCTTGGGATCGGCATTGACCAGGGCCGCGATCTGGCCGCGCGCTTCCTGCACCGCCTCGTCGGCAGCCCAGCCGAAAGCATGGCTGCGTGAAGCCGGGTTACCGAAAATGCCATCGCGGGTGAGGTAGCCGGACATCTTCTCCGCCACACGTTCGTCCACCGGCGTGGTGGCGCTGTAATCCAGATATACAGGAAGTTTTACGCTCATAATCTCGTTCAGTCGTCGTCTCAGGCTGCTGGCCGCGGAAATACGAAATTCATGCGTCGGACTTCTTCATCCTGGCGCCGGGCAATCTCGCGAATCTCCGGTCGGTCAATAAACTGATCCAGTGTAATGCCATCGAGGAATGAATACAGGCGTTCGCTCAGTTCATTCCACAGTTCATGGGTCAGGCAACGTTCGCCGTCCTGGCAATCGCCTTCACCGCCACATCGGGTCACATCGACGCTCTCGTCGACGGCCGTGATGATCTTTGCCACGGTGATCTGGCTCGGCGCCTTCGCCAGACGATAGCCGCCACCGGGGCCGCGCACGCCTTCAACCAGCCCGGCTTTGCGGAGCTTGGCAAACAGCTGTTCCAGATACGAAAGCGAAATCCCCTGGGTTTGGGAGATGTCCGCCAGTGTTACGGGGCCCTGCCTGTCGTGCAGCGCCAGATCCATCATGGCCGTGACCGCATAGCGGCCCTTGGTTGAAAGTTTCATAATTGTTACCTCTTCGTCACTCTCTAACAAATAACCGAGTGTT
>CAZTJP010000075.1:0-9203 GCA_964613895.1 uncultured Thiotrichales bacterium
TGGCCGATAGGTTTTGTTGAGTTCGAGGGTGTTGTCGTCCACGTAGAGAGGTTGGTTGGATTCGGGGCAGGATTTTGGAGGGCGCAGGCGGTAGAGTTTTTGGGTGGCGTCTATCATTCTGAGGTCGCGTATTTCGAGGATTTCGAGTTTGCTGTGGGCGGGCAGGTGGCAGAAGATGGGGGTGTCGCTGGCAGCTGGGTTGAAGCGTAGGCACAGGGCCTGACGGGCGTTGAACCAGAGGCGGCTTGTGGTGTCTCTGACCGCGCAGGGTTGAATGATGGCGCTATGTGTCAGGTGAAGAGTTTTTGGAGTGTCGGGTAGGCTGACCAGCACGGTGGGGCCGCAGGAGGTGATCAACGGCAGCAGGCATGGCCATAACCACCGGCGGTGTAGGGTGGTTATTTGAGAGGGGTTTGGGTTTTTCACTGGCTGGATGATACTTGGTGGGGCATTGGTCAGACAAGCCTGCATTTCTCACAGGATCACGACTGCGACTGCCCAATGCGGTGCTTTGGTTGGCGTGCGCTCGGTCGGGCTGCGTCTCCGTTGGGTATACTTCATGTGAGGTGTTCAGATTTTGGGAGTGGTGCACTTGAAGCAGGCGGTGGTGTTGGTTCATGGGGTGTTGATGACGGGGCTGGAGATGCAGTTGCTGGCTGTGAGGTTGCGTCAATGTGGTTTCCCACTGGTGAAGATTTTTCACTATCGCAGTTTGCGGCGCACGCCGGCTGAGAATGCGCAGGCGTTGAAACGGTTCATCGAGGCGCTGGATGCGGATGTGGTGCATTTGGTTGGCCACAGTCTGGGTGGAATAGTGATCGCGCATTTGTTCGATTCGTTTCCGGAGCAGCCACCGGGCAAGGTGGTGATGCTGGGGACGCCGTTGAATGGCAGTGCGACGGCGGCGGCCTTGCGGCGTCTCAAGCTTGATGGGTTGTTGCTGGGGAGGAGTATGGTCCAAGGGTTACTGGGTGATGGGCCACGCTGGAAGAACGGACGGGAGTTGGCGATGGTTGCCGGTAATCGGGGCTTGGGGGTTGGTATGCTGTTTGGCCAGTTGTCGTCGCCGAACGATGGCACGGTGGCGGTGTCGGAGACACGGGCGCCGGAGGTGACGCAGCATTTGCAGGTTCCGTACAGTCATTTCGGGCTGTTGTTCGCCCGTCCGGTGGCGACGGCCATTTGTGCTTATCTCAGTCGGGGTGAGTTCGTGTGGTAAACTTGCGTGCAGTGGCCGACAGGTCGTTTTGGTGAATTTTGCTGGAGAAAACAACGCATGGCTGGACATAGCAAGTGGGCCAATATCAAGCACAAGAAGGCTGCGAACGACAAGAAGCGCGGCAAGATTTGGACCAAGCTGATTCGCGAGATCACGGTGGCTGCGAAAGAGGGGCAGACGTCGGATCCGGATGCGCATCCGCGTTTGCGGTTGGCGGTGGAGAAGGCGCTGGCGGCGAATATTCCCAAGGATACGATCGAGAAGGCGTGCAAGCGTGGCGCGGGTGAGACCGAGGGCGCCAATTATGAGGAGGTGCGCTATGAGGGGTATGGCCCCAGCGGGATTGCGGTGATGGTGAATTGTCTGACCGATAATCGAAATCGTACCGTGGCGGAGGTTCGGCATGCTTTTTCGAAGATGGGCGGAAATCTCGGAACCGATGGTTCGGTTTCCTACATGTTCGAGAAGACGGGGATTGTCAGCTTTGCGCCAGGTGCCGATGAGGATGCCATCATGGAAGCTGCACTGGATGCGGGCGCGGATGATGTGGTGGTCAATGATGATGGCTCGATCGATGTGTTGTCGACACCGGAGAGTTATCAGGCGGTCAAGGAGGCGCTGATTGCGGCGGGGTTGGAGCCAGCGGCGTCTGAGGTGACGATGCGGGCGGATGTGTTGACCGAGTTGAGTGTGGAGGATGGCGCCAAGATTCTGCGTATGATCGATATGCTGGAAGATCTCGATGATGTGCAGGAGGTTTTCACCAATGCGGATATTCCGGATGAGGCGCTGGAGGCGGCTGGTTGATCCGTGTGCTGGGCATCGATCCGGGATCCCGGATTACCGGCTGGGGAATCATCGATAGTGATGGTCGCTACAGCCGCCATGTTGCCAGCGGCCACATTCGGGTCGATCGCGATGCGTTGCCGGAGAAACTGGGGCTGATTTTTCGAGCGGTGACAGCCGTCATTGACGATCACCAACCGGCAGAGATGGCGATCGAGGAAGTTTTCGTCTCGCGCAGCGCCGGGTCGGCGCTGAAGCTGGGGCAGGCGCGTGGGGCGGCGATTTGCGCCGGTGTCGAACAAGGGTTGGCGGTGTCGGAATATTCGGCGCGTTTCGTCAAGCAGGCGGTGGTGGGCAGTGGTGCGGCGGACAAGGCCCAGGTTCAGCATATGGTGGGCGTATTGCTCAATCTGAAACAGACTTTGCAGGCGGATGCGGCCGATGCATTGGCGGTGGCACTGTGCCATGCGCACATGCGGGCCTCGCGGCAACGGCTGGCGGATGCCGGAGGCGGCCGATGATTGGTCATTTGCGTGGGCGGTTGATGGCCAAGTCGCCGCCGACATTGCTGGTGGATGTCAATGGGGTCGGATATGAGGTGGAAGCTCCGATGTCGACCATTTTTGATTTGCCGCCGGTAGGCGAGCAGGTGACGCTGGTGACGCATTTCCACGTGCGCGAGGATGCCCAGATTCTGTTCGGTTTCCTGACAACCAGTGAGCGGACGTTGTTCCGCTTGTTGCTCAAGGTCAATGGTGTCGGGGCCAAGATGGCGCTGGCGGTGTTGTCCAGCATGAATCCGGCCGAGTTTCGGGTTTGTGTCCTGGGGGGGGATCAGGCGGCGTTGACGCGGATTCCCGGTATCGGCAAGAAGACGGCGGAACGGTTGATCGTCGAAATGCGTGATCGTCTGGAAAAAGATACCGGTTTTGGCGAAGCATCAGCGGTGGCGCAGGCTGGTGACTCCGCGGGTCAGGATCCGGTTGCCGAGGCGACGGAGGCGCTGATGGCGCTTGGTTACCGGCCGCAAGAGGCGAGTCGGCTGGTGCGAGCCGTGTCGGCGCAGGGATTGTCCAGTGAGGAGATGATTCGTCAGGCTCTGAAAGGTGCACTGTGAGTCGGGATGAGTTGGTCGATCCCTCTATCCATGGCGATGAGGCGCTGCTCGAGCAGTCGATTCGACCCCGGCGGTTGGCGGATTATGTGGGACAGCCTGCCGTCAGTGAGCAGATGGAGATTTTCATCGGTGCGGCCCGTGGGCGTGGTGAGGCATTGGATCATGTGCTGATTTTTGGGCCGCCAGGGCTCGGAAAGACTACGCTGGCACACATCATTGCGCATGAGATGCAGGCCAATCTGCGCCAGACATCCGGGCCAGTGCTGGAAAAGGCCGGAGATCTGGCAGCCATTCTGACCAATCTCGAATCGGGCGATGTGCTGTTCGTGGACGAGATCCATCGGCTCAGCCCGGTCGTCGAGGAGATCCTGTATCCGGCTCTGGAAGATTTTCAGCTGGATATCGTCATTGGCGAGGGACCGGCGGCGCGTTCCATCAAGCTGGATTTGCCGCCATTCACCCTGGTCGGTGCAACGACACGGGCGGGCTTGCTGACGTCCCCTTTACGGGATCGTTTTGGCATCGTTCAGCGTTTGGAGTTCTATTCCACGCGTGATTTGACCCGGATTGTGCAGCGTTCGGCGAGTATTCTGGGCGTCGAGGCGACCGCCGAGGGCTGTGCCGAGATTGCCGGCCGCTCTCGGGGAACACCGAGAATCGCCAATCGTTTGCTACGGCGGGTGCGGGATTTTGCCGAGGTCCGAGCCGATGGCCAAGTCACTGCTGAGGTTGCCAGCCAGGCGCTGAATCTGCTCAATGTCGATATCCATGGTTTCGATCATATGGATAGGCGGCTGTTGCTGGCGATCATCGAAAAGTTCGATGGTGGGCCGGTGGGTGTGGATTCTTTGTCCGCTGCGATTGGTGAGGAGCGCGGTACGATCGAGGATGTGATCGAACCCTTTCTGATCCAGCAGGGGTTCATGATGCGCACGCCACGCGGAAGGGTGGCGACCCGGCGTGCCTATCAGCATTTGGGGTTGCCGATGGGGCCTGGCTCGGCTCGGGGTGATCAGGAATAGATTGCCATTCGCGTCAGCGGTTAATCTGCAGGCGGAAAGGGCAATGCGGCGACGGCTTTGCCTGTTGGCGCTTCAGGCGTTGGGTTGCAAACGATATCCTGATGACGGCGCTCATAAGGCCCGAGCCGGCCATCGTGATTGTAATCCAGGCCGTGGATGACGCGGATGCCGGTGCCTGTCGCACACAGCCGCTGAAGTGTGGAGGATTTCTCTACCAGAGTCATGGGCGATGGCAGGGCTGAGCCGAGTGTATCGTTCGAGCTGGAGCCGTTCCATGCGTTACAGCCAGACAACTGTAGAATTGTAACGATGCTGACAAGGGTGGCAAACGTCTGTCTGACTAAGATGTTCACTTGGATTAGAACTTTGCCTTTGGTGGTGTTTCGGGACGTAACTTATGACAAGCAGGCCATTGGAAGGTTCACTCGGCTCAAGGATTATTACCCAATCAGCAACGGTTCGCAACGAGGATGGCGCGGCGGGGCGCCGGATAGCCTTCGCATGTGATGTGGGCTTGTGGGTCAACCGTTTGTTCCAGGGTGCAATGATGGTTGACCCACTCGGTGCCACGTTGCTCACTGGTTTCGGTCCAAGCGATATCGACACAGCGGATGTTGTCGAATCCACAGCGTTGCAGCCAGCTGGTCAGTGTCGGGATGGTGGGGATGAACCAGACATTTTTCATGCCGGCGTAGCGGTCGGCCGGCATGAGTGAATAACCTTCTTCTCCGTCGACGATCAGGGTTTCGAGAATCAGTTCTCCCCCGATTTTGAGGGCATCCCGTAGCTGCAGAAGATGGTCGATCGGTGATTTGCGGTGATAGAGCACCCCCATCGAAAACACGGTGTCGAAAGCCTGGAGATTGGGCGGCAGGTCTTCGCTGGCCAGTGGCAGGACATCGAACGGCAGTTGTGGCAGGAAATGGCGCAGTAGCAGGAACTGGTAGACAAACAGCATTGTCGGGTCGATGCCAATGACTCTACCAGCGCCGGCGCCAAGCATCCGCCAGCCGTGATAGCCGTTTCCGCATCCGACGTCGAGCACCAGCCGGTCGGTCAATGGGGTGATATGGGGCGTGAGCCGATCCCATTTGAGGTCGCTGCGCCACTCGCTGTCGATGTCATTGCCGAACAGTTGGTAGGGCCCCTTGCGCCAGGGCTTGAGGCTTTCGAGCGCGGTCTGCAACCGGCTTTGATGTTCTGGTGAGAGATCCCGTGGTGTCCCAAGGGTAACGATCGATGTGTCCAGGGAATAGGTCAGCCCCGGTGGGACGGGCGGCAGGGATTCGAGTTGTTTCTGCCAGCGCTGTTGCATGGGGGATGGGTTGGAAAATGCCCGTTCGATCTGCTTGGGCAGAATGCCGGCCCATTTGCGCGCAGTGCTGGCTTGCAGTGCAGTCGTCAGTGTCCGATAGTGGGAGTGTTCGCTCATTTGACCGCCAGATAGGCATTGAACCCGAGACATGAAAACCAGCGGTGGACTGTCCGAAAGCCGCATTGGCGCAGGCGTTGGAGATGTTGGGCGTCGCTGTCCGGCCTCAGTACGGTTTCCAGCGCGGCGCGTTTACGGCTGATTTCCATGTCGGTATAACCGTTGGCGCGTTTGAAGGCGAGGTGGAGGTCAGTAAGAAAGGCCTGTTCGTCTTCATCTTCCGATATTGTTTTTTCGACCAGAATCAGGGCGCCCTCCGGGTTGAGGCCTTGATAGAGCTGTTGTATCAGTTCATCACGCTGTGCTCGCGGAACGAATTGTAGCGTCAGATTCAGGCAGATGAGTGAGGCGTCGTGAACTGGGGTTTGCCGCAGATCCTCACAGCGTATCTCGAGTTCTGGCGCCAGTTTTGCCGTGCTGAGGTTGTGGCGGCATTTGTCGATCATGGCTTCGGAGTTGTCGACAGCGATGAGGCGGCAGTCTGTATGGGGAATGTGTTGTCCAAGAGCCAGGGTTGAGCCACCAAGGGAGCATCCCAAGTCATATACCTGACTGCCAGGCTGGACAAATTTTTCCGCAATGACACCAAGCATGCCGAGGATCGTGGCGTAACCGGGCACCGATCGGTTGATCATGTCCGAGAAGACTTCTGCCACGGCCCTGTCGAAAACAAACGGGCTGTCATGCCTGTCCGGGTTGCGGTAGAGGGTGTCGTGCTGGCTCATGGGCGGGATTTGAGTAAACTGGGCCCCATTTTACAGAACATGGGGTAACGACGCCCGGAGGTTGTTCAGTCATGAAGACAAAGTATGGATTGTTGTCTGTGGTGGCGGCACTGGCATTGCTGGCGCTGCAGTTTTTTCAGGGGCATCGGGGAGTCGAAGCGCTCGAGGCCGGTGTTTCGGGAGACTCGGGTGTTTCGGCGCTGATGTCCGCCTATCGATCCAGGCAATCCCATCTGTGGGTCGAGGTTGAAGGTAGGGTTTCACGCATCTTTCCCGATGACACCAAAGGTAGCCGGCACCAACGTTTTATCCTCAGATTGAACAATGGGCATACTGTGATGGTGGCGCACAATATCGATCTCGCGCGTCGGGTGCCGCTGAGCAAGGGTGATGTACTTAGAATCCGGGGACGCTATGAGTGGAATGCGCGCGGTGGCGTGTTGCACTGGACCCACCATGATCCACGAGGCCACATCCGTGGTGGCTGGATCGAGTTCCAAGGCCAGCGCTATTCCTGGCTGAGGCCGGAAAAGCGCCGAATGGTTCCCTTGCTCTCAGGAGGATTTGGGCGTGGTGTCAGTACGTGACAATTTCTCCAGTTCCGACTCCAGGTCAAACGGCACATCCAGCCGTTCGGACTTGTCGTCATGCTTGTTTTCCCGGCCGAGCGGGCTGAGCCGGTAGTCGGTATCGGAGAAATTTTCGACAGCTTCGTCGGCGTAAGATTGATCCAGTTCATCACCGATTTCGAGTGAATCGCCCGGGTCATCCATGAGGTCGAGTTCCATGGAGATGGCATCAAGCTCGGCATCGGTAAACGCTTCTTCTTCAACGATCTCCGGCATGCCGGTGTCGGTCTCGGTATCGCCACCGGATGTGAGAGAACCCAGTGAGTCCCGTAGCGGGTCTTCGTTTGGAGCGGATTTTGGGGGTTCTGGTTCGATTTTCTCGTGCAGGTAGTCACGTATGTCCTCGGTATACAGCGCGGCATTCGATGCGGACGGGTCGGTTGCCGGATCAATCTGTTGCGTTTCGGGTTTGTTCAGTGCAACAGTGTCGAGGTCGTCAGCGGGCGTTTCCGCCTCGGCTTGGGGTATGCTGTTACCGGTCTGCGGCTGGCCATGGCGTTCGTGAGCACGGTCGATGATCTTGTGAATCTGTTGGGCAAGTCCACTGTCCGCCTGGCTGTTTTGCAACAGCTCATCCGCCAATACCTGCATTTCTTCGAGCTTTCCGGTTTCGGCAAACAGTTTGAGTTGCAACAGCTTGAACCGGTCGTTGTCCTGGCTTTGTTCACGCAGTTTGTTGATGGCGACTTCCGCGAGCGAGTACTGGCCATAGGCAAGGTAGATCTCCGCCTCTTGTGCTGCATCCAGTTCCGCTTCCGCTTCTTCCCCGAATGATTCCGGCATCTCCAGGATCTGGGTGGAGGGACCGTCCGAGTAGGGCTGGATGGTCTCCTGGGTGTCACTGGCCGTGGGTGCCAGATCGTCCTGATGCGGCAGGTCGCTGTGACCACCCGGCGAGCGAGGCCGTGGCAGTTCCGTGGTACTTCCCGGTGCTGCTGCTTTGCCGCCGTGTTCGAACACAGCAGTATCTTGCGTGAATTCGCTGGTTTTGTCGGGCGTGCCGGGTACGCTGGCAGGCCTGAATTCGTCGCGGTGCGTATCGCCCCGGTGTTTCGGCATGTTCGGGTCGAAGCCTTGTGGTTCTCGGGCGGGGATCTTGACCGGTGGTTCTTCCTTGCGCCGTAATCCGAGCAGCAACATGATCGGGAGCGTCAGCAGAATCAGCAGCCAGGGTAACCACTTGAGCAGTTTGTCGAAACCGGTGGTTTCCGTGGTTCTGGAACCGGGCAGTTCGTCGGTTTCCACGGCGGCGCGCAATGGTTCGGGTTGCTCGTTGTGGCTGGTATCCTCTGCCGCGGCGGTTCCCTTGTCTTTGCTGGTTTCGGTTTGTTGGAATTCATCTCGCGGCGCCGCTGTGGGGGACGGTTCCTGCGCCGGTTCGGCTGGTTTTCCGATCGCGCTTTTCAGGCTGCTGTTGGGAGCGGGCAGCGTGGGTTCTTCAGCTTTTTCCAGGGTTACGGCTTCCGATGTGGATGTTTTTTGTTGCTGGTTTTCCTCCAGCTTCTTGGCAATGTCCTGGGCGATTCTGCTGGAAGTCTTGTCAGCGGGTAGAATCTCGAGAGATTTGCTGGAGGTCGCCGGTTGAGTCTCTGTCGGTGTTGTAGTCGGTGGCGCCGCGGCTGGTGTCTCGACGACGATTTCCTCCGGTGGCAGTTCAAAGGCAAAGTCGCTGATGGTGGAGATGCCGCTGATCGGCGCTGTATCGGCTTGGGCGACCTGAATGGAGTGATTGCCGGAAACGCCGTGGCTGTAGGTTTCCTCGGGAATATACAGTATGGCGCCCTTTTCGAGATTGTTCATCGAACCGAGGAATGCTTCGGGATTCGTCTCGTAGATGCGCCGGGCCATGGCTTTGGCGCTCTGACCCGTGCCGCGGACGGCTGCCCGGGCGATTTCCATCAGTGTGTCGCCACTACGCACTGGGCCATACTGACCGTTGGTGATTTTATAAGTGCGCTTTTTCCTGATCGGGGCTTGCTGGAGCCGGGTAAGGCTGTGGGTTGCGCTGGTTTTCAGTGAGGCGGGCACTTCGACGAAAACCGGCACATCGATGGAACCGATATCGGTCACTGTTGGCCGTGACGGGGTCGTGCTGGCCAATGCCACGGGTTGTGGCGCAGTGGGTTGAGCTTGGGTGGCCGGGGCGCTGCTATCGGCGATGCTGGGTAGTGGTGTTGCATCAGGCAGACGTTGGTAGCCCGGCGGGTCGAGCAGCACTGAAACTTCCTTGAGCAGTTTTCCGTGGCTCCATTCGACTTCGAGCAGGAAGTTGA